>NZ_JBQSVL010000015.1:0-56786 GCF_052376215.1 Psychrobacter sp. AOP7-B1-24 | reverse complement strand
TAAAATATTAATATGTGAAACATGGTTAATTATGATATGGTTCATTAAAGAATGCCTGTTCACGCACATACAAAAGCGACATTATCACCTTGCTAGCCCCTACCCGTAATCCACGCAAACATCGACCCTATAAGGGATTGGTGAGTTCTCCCCATAACCTGTGGATAACCCTGTGTATAAGTAGATACTTGACAAGAAATCCCCTAGATAACTTAAAGGATAAGGTAAAATCGTTCATTTTTTATACAATAAAAATATTCATATAAATCAATTACTTACAAACAACATGCAATCATTAAAAATTATTTTTAATATTTTAAAAAAATAATCTCATTGTCATCAATGTTTCACAATCAATGAATATCAAGGCTTTTTTCGCTGTGAACAACTCCTAAAGCTATTGACAAACCCTACCATTATACAGTTCGAAATTATGGTTAATTTCAGAATTTATCTATACGAATCATGACAGATATATGATACGACACCTAGTGTCGCCTATCGTTATTTCACCCTCTAAATACTCGCTTTGATTTGTTATAATTATTTCATCTTATGAATAGTTAGTTACAAAGTAACTTTGTCATGAACCTATAAAATGTCATGAACCTATAAAATCTAGCGAGAAATTTACGTTAGCAGCCTTATTTGCGAACTTATTTTTACTTATCTCGCTATTTAATTTTACTGTATAGTAAACTGATATAACTTTATACAATGTCGTATGTATAACTTGTTTGTCTTAGCTAAAGCGTTGAACGTTGCTTGCTATTAGCGTTTCGTACTACTTATCCGGCATTCGACTTAAGCAATATTCAGCACGAATAAACCATTATTTTTATAATACGAATATGTAACGTGTAACACCACAATTGATAACTTCAACTTTATAATTGAACACAAGGAATCTAGTATGGACGACAATAAAGCCAAGGCACTCAAAGCAGCATTGGGTCAAATTGAAAAGCAGTTTGGCAAAAACACCATTATGCATTTAGGTGATGACTCGGTCGCTATGGATGTAGATGCAGTTTCTACAGGATCGCTTGGGTTGGACATTGCCCTTGGCATTGGTGGCTTACCTAAAGGGCGTATTATTGAAATCTATGGCCCAGAAAGCTCAGGTAAAACGACCATGACTCTGCAAGCGATTGCAGAATGCCAAAAGCAAGGTGGTACTTGTGCCTTTATCGATGCCGAACACGCGCTTGACCCTGTCTATGCACGCAAGCTTGGCGTAAACACGGATGAGCTATTGCTGTCGCAGCCTGACAACGGTGAACAAGCTCTTGAAATTACCGATATGCTGGTACGCTCTGGTGCTATCGATATGATCGTGATTGACTCAGTTGCTGCATTGACACCACGTGCTGAGATTGAAGGCGAGATGGGTGACTCACATATGGGCTTGCAAGCACGCCTAATGAGCCAAGCACTGCGTAAAATTACTGGCAATGCCAAACGCTCTAACTGCATGGTGGTCTTTATTAACCAGATCCGTATGAAAATTGGTGTGATGTTTGGTAGTCCTGAAACCACTACTGGTGGTAATGCGCTGAAGTTCTATGCATCGGTTCGTATGGACATTCGCCGTATTGGCGCAGTTAAGAATGGTGATGAAATCATCGGTAACCAAACTCGTGTCAAGGTTATCAAAAACAAAATGGCACCACCATTCCGTCAAGCCGAATTTGAAATCACTTACGGCGAAGGTACCAACCACTTAGCCGAAGTTATTGATTTGGGCGTTGAAATTGGCGCAGTTGGCAAAGCAGGCTCTTGGTATAGCTATGGTGATGAAAAAATCGGTCAAGGTAAGGCCAATTCGGTACTTTTCTTGAAAGAAAATCCGGCAATCGCTCAAGAAATCGAAGATAAGATTCGTGCTGAAAAGCTTGGCTCAAAAGAGAGTACCAAAGATGAGGATTCTGAAGAAGCCAAAGAAAAGTCAGAGGCTAAACCTGCACAATAATAGAATATTCAATAATTGCTATAGATTATCATGATTTATTATGAAAATTAAAACCTTAGCTGAAATACTCGCTGAATCAGATATTGATTCAGCGAGCGCTCCTCGTACTAATCCAAAAAAACATACTAGGCTTGCTAAACAGTCATATAGAGATGAGCCAAAAAAGTCTCGTAAAACTGGCAAAAAAACCATCTCTTCACATAAAAATAACGCTGCAGCCAATGATTCGTCGACCAAGAATACTACTGATATAGATTCAAAAAATCCTCTCTCTTCATCCCCAGCCAGCCATAAGACAATCCAACCCGCAAAACATAAAAAGCGTGAAAAACGCTTCCATCCAGCTGCTGATTTTAGCCCTGAATCTAGCAACGTGCCTGTTTACCAGCAACCAAAAGCACAAAGCATTAAAGAGATGCTAGAAGAGATTAAACAGGGTGGTCTTTGTACCGAAGAAGAAAGATGTGATCATAATAATGATGGTGCTGAAACTGGTACTATTTCTCACCAAGGTGAAACAAATCAACAGACCGATAACCTGCCCGCTGCACTCAAAGCCTATCTGCGTACACCTGAACAACGTCAAGCAGAAGTAGATGAAGTTAAAGCCGAAAGCCGCTTACGTTGGCTAGCATTTTATTACTTATCACGCCGTGAGTATGGCAAAGCCGAACTCAAGCAGAAGCTCATTGATAAAGAGCAAGATCCAGATAAAATTGACGCCCTGCTCAATGAGTTTGAAGAAAAAGGCTACCAAAGTGACTACCGAACAACATTGATGTTAATTCGCGAAAATATTCGCAAAGGCCGTGGGCGCGGTCGTATCAAACAAGAGTTTTATCACAAAAAAATTGCTATACCCAGTAATGTTGATGAGCTAATAGATATGGCAAATGCAGAGTCAGATGAGTTTAGTGAGTTTGTAGATGATAGTGATGACAATCTTGTTGAGGGCATAGACTGGCTAAAACTTGCCGTCATCGCTCGCACTAAGAAGTACGGCGATGATGTGCCGCTTGAACAAAAAGACAAAGCTCGCCAGTTACGGTTTTTACAATACAGGGGATTTAATACTGATATCTGCTTTGCCGCACTCAACTATACGCTAGAAACGTTAGATGAGCGCTTTTAATCAGTGCTATGGCTCATTTCAATTGAGTTACTCCTTAATAATAGCCAAGTATTTTCCACCAAATCAGACCAGCACCTATCCAAATGACTAAGTTCACCACACTCATAACCGCACCAACGCCCCACCACTCTTTTAGTGTCACATAGCCTGAGTTAAAGATAACCGGTGCTGTACCAGTTGCATAATGGGTCAATGTCATCATGATATTACCTGCTGCGGCCAAGATTAATGCATACAACATCGGCGGCGCACCTAATGTCAGACCCACAGCGTAAAATGCTGCAAATAGCGCAGTTATATGTGCAGTGGTACTAGCAAAAAAGTAATGTATATATAAATAGACCAAAGTCAAAACTGTTACGGCACCTATCCAGCCTAAACCAGTTGTACCAATTAGAGACTCAATATTACCTGAGAACCAACTAATCAACCCAAGTTTATTTAAATAAGTCGCCATCATAATCAGGGCACCGAACCATACAATGGTATCCCATGCTGACTTCTCTTTTAAAATATCATCCCAAGTCAATACGCCTGTCAATATTAATGTCATCAAACCAACAAAAGCAGTCGTAGTGGCATTAACACTATACTGATCACCCAAAATCAATGCCGGAATATTTGCCCACAAAATCAACATAAGCGCGAACACACCAAGCATAATTTTCTCTTGTGAACTTACGCTACCCATTTCTTTTAGATTGTCTTTAGCAAAGTGTTTGGCATCGGGTGTTGCTTTGACCTCAGGCGGGCAAATCATATAGATGACTAACGGCATAACTATCAAGCAGAGCAAACCCGGTATAAACATTGCCACCGCCCACGTTGTCCACGACAACTGAATATCACCACCTGTCGCTTTATTAACCAACTCTACAACTAAGGGGTTGGGAGCCGTAGCAGTGATGAACATACCAGAAGTAATCGGATTGGCATGGTAATTAACCATAGCCAAATAGCGGCCAATTTTGTTTTGAGTACCTTCCTCTGGAGTTGAATGAAAGCTTTGTGCAATGGACTTCATAATTGGATGAATAATACCACCACCACGCGCCGTGTTAGAAGGCGTAATTGGCGCTATCATCAGCTCGGCAGCGGTTAAGGAATAAGCCACACCGATCGTCTTTTTACCGAAAATAGAAATGAAATAATAAGCAATACGCCGACCCAAACCTGTTTTTATCAAACCACGTGATATCATAACTGCAATACCAATCAGCCAAATGAGAGGGCTTGAATAACTTGATAACGCATCACTAATGGCTTGTTTTGGACTATCACTAGTTACACCTGTGAGTGCCACTAGGGTAACTGCAATAATAGCAATTGCACCAATAGGTAACACCTTCCCTATGATAGCGACGATGGTGGCGATAAATAATGCCAACATATGCCAGGCTTCTGGTGTGACACCAGTAGGTACCGGAATAACAAACCAAATTATCAAACCGACTAAAATGGCAACCGCTGCTTGGATAGGCTTAAATGGCATAGGTCAAAATCCTTATGCTATTAAATTATAGCTATTAGAAAACATGCTTTAGCTAACAAGCGCTAAATGCAAAAGTGATGTGCTCATACTAATTATTTTATAAGATATATATGTCTAGTGTTCTATTGATTACTGTTTTTAACATATCTCTTTAGATTATAAAATGAGTAGATAACAAAAATTCTGGATAAACACAGTAAGAAATTGCGCGTATGGGTAATAAAAAAGAGTGCGTCTCATGAGGCACTCTTTTTTATTGCAATCTTAACATTTGAATGTTCAACACGCCCTACTCTAAAAACCAATTGAAAAAATTTACTTAAAAGCATTCAGCCGACTAGATAGCTGATTGATAATTTGATCAATCTCTTCGTTGGCCTCACCCTCATTATCCAAGTTACCATTTGGCGTTAGTTGATTCATAACCTCTGGGAGCAACTCTGCAAGTCCTTGGCGCACTTCTCCATCATTAGTACCTGTATGCGCGGCTACTTGCTGAATTTCATTTTCATCAAACAAACGACTGATGTCATCAGGATCAAGGTTATCGTTGGTTTCTTGACTACTCATCCAAGAACGCACTTTGCTTTCGTGACCCATCGCAGTGATTTTTGATAATGCACCACTCAAACCACCATTACGCTTAATCCAGCTGAGCACCATGGGCATAAGTGCCGCGATCAGCATACTTTTCCCGCCCATACTACCTTGCTGCTGCTGGTTGCTACCTAACACGCTTCCTAAAATATCTCCCAAACCACTAGCACCACTACCGCTCTGACCACCAGCAAGATCACCGATGATATCATCTAAACCAAAACCATTATCTGCTTGGCTACTCTGCTGCTGTGTATTATTATTAGTCTGAGCCATTCCACCCAATACGCTACCCAACACACCACCTAAGCCAGCAGTATTGTTTGAACTCGTACTATGATTAACGGTATCACTTTGGTTATCTTCTGGATTCATCGCACTACGGGCGACTTGGCTCACTAAATTACCTAATAAACTCATACAATACTCCTGTTCTGCTCATATTATTTTTTGTTAAAAATTAGGGCGTGTCCTCATACTTTGTTCAGAAAGAGGCAGTTGAAAAAATCCGCCATGTATTAGCAAAATACATTTAGAAAACAGCCCTTTATTATCTTTTAGTAGCACTTACATTAGCCAAAACACGCAACTCTCTCCATTGGTCAGCACTTACTTGGTCGCGAAATACCGTTACTGATAAAGAACGCTGATAAGGCTCTACGATATTGAATTCAAAACTCATTACCCACCGATAAGCATGAACAGTAACCAATTTTGCCTGCCATAGCTCATCACCATGAGCAGTGCGAATCATCAGCTGCCAACCTTTATCAGTACGCTGACTAAGCGGTGGTTGGCTCATATGCAGCGGTATAGGCCTTGATAATACCAGATAAACAACAACCATCACTGTGACTATCACAATAAGCACATACTGCCACAACATTAACGCAGCAAACCATGCAATTACCATCATCACGCTCGCTAAACCAATATACAGCAGCAAGCGCAAGTAACTGGTAGGCTGAATAGCAGTGTCAATGCGTAGAGATGTTAACGAGGTCATAGTCAAGTACCAGCACAAATACGAAGCTATTATACAAATCTAAAACTCATACTGCCTGACCAAGTATCAAGTCAAACTTTTTGTATGACGCCATGTCTTAATCTTATTAACTAAAGCCCATATGTCATCACTTTTTGGACGATCTTGATTGGTGAAATAATCCAACAAGTCAGGATCTTCATGCGTCAGCATTTCTGCAAATATGGCTTGTTCAGCAGCATCTGCAGTTAGGTATAACTCTTTGACATAAGGGTCAATATAAAAATCTAACTCTTTTAGTCCGCGGCGCGCTTGATAAATAATACGACGCTGTTCATTGGTTGGTTCTGGCTGATTGGTCATAAAGCTACCTTTAATGATTAAGTTTATTTTTTTATATTATATTTAAGCGATATGCTCATCTAATGTTACTGGTACCCAGACAACTGATGCCACAGCGCAATTGATTGCTGCATCATCGCCACATTATGAGTTCGAATAATGCTGGCACCTTGTTGTAACGCAAAAATTCCAGCTGCTGTACCTATCATATCTCGTTCTGCTGCTTGAGTCATCGCAACTGCCTCGACCCCACTGTTGGTCAATACTTCTGCTAAAAAACGCTTGCGTGAAATCCCAAACATCATCGGTAAACCAAGTCCCTGTAAGTGGCTCAATTGACTTAGTAATGCGCAGTGATGCTCATAGTTTTTAGCAAAACCGAAACCTGGGTCAATAATCAGTTTTTCACGCTTTACACCGATGCTAGTCACCTCATCAACACGAGCTAATAACTCGGTACTGACATCATTTATCACATCATTGTACTGTGCCAAATTATTCATCGTTGTGGGCTCACCGCGCATGTGCATGAGCATAACTGGTATATTAAGTTCAGCAGCTAATATGGCGGCACCCTCACGTTTAAGCGCTCTTACATCGTTCCAGATATCAGCACCTGCTTCGAATGCAGCTGCCATGACCGCTGGATTACTGGTATCAATAGATAGCCAAATATCATGACCGAAACTTTGTCGTATGGCTTTGACAACTGGTATAACACGCTTTATCTCATCGCTAGTGGCTACCACATCAGCATTTGGACGAGTAGATTCACCACCAATATCAATAATAGTGGCACCTTCCGCTATCATCTGCTGACAATGATCAACTGCCTTATCTATAGCAGTAAACTGTCCTCCATCTGAGAACGAATCTGGTGTAACATTGAGTATGCCCATAATATGCGGCTGCGACAAATCTAGAGTTTTATCACGGCTAGATATTTGGTAAGCGGGTAAAGATTGAAATAGTGACATCAATGTTCCGTCATAAGTAAAATATATAATATGGTTTTAATTCTTACTAAATACTCTTATGATACCAGTAAATCTTATACTGTCCTAAATCCTTAATAAAATGACAGCAATAAAAAAGCCCTTTATAAAAAAGGGCTTTTTCAATTAACGTATTAAATCTAACTTCAATGTTTATAAACTTACATCGCAGGTAATGGCGGCGGTGTTGGGCCTGTCGTTTTCACATCATTTTTTGACAGGTTCACTTCATTGTGTTGATAGACTCTTGGTGGGCGTGGCTCTTCACCTGCTAATATATCTTGCAACTGATCACGATCAATCGTTTCCCACTTCATCAATGCATCAACCATAGCATGCATTTTCTCTTGATTGCCTTCGATAAGCTCACGAGCAATATCATACTGCTCTTCTAGCATACGACGTACTTCTTCATCCACTTTTTGCTGTGTGGCCTCAGAAATCGTGCGATTACTAGAGCCAAAATAGCCCTGCGAACTATCTTCATCTTCGTACACCATAACACCAAGTGCATCAGACATACCATATTTGGTAACCATAGCTCGTGCCATTTTGGTTGCACGTTCAAAGTCGTTTGAGGCACCCGTTGACATCTGATTGATAAAGACTTCTTCAGCGATACGACCACCGAATAAGATTGCAATATCATTTAACATCTTAGATTTATACATGCTAGTTTGATCATGCTCAGGCAACTGCCAAGTAACACCAAGGGCAAAACCACGCGGCATAATCGTTACTTTATGTACCGGATCTGTACCAGGTAGCAACTCAGCGACTAAGGCATGACCTGACTCATGATAAGCTGTTGCACGGCGCTCTTCTTCACGTATAACCATAGACTTACGCTCAGGACCCATATAAAGCTTGTCTTTCGCATCTTCAAAGTCATTCATATCGACACTAGTCTTGTTGCGACGCGCCGCAAATAGTGCTGCTTCGTTAACCAAGTTGGCAAGCTGTGCACCACTGAATCCAGGTGTACCACGAGCAAGTGCATTGGCATCCACACCAATGGTATTTGGTAGCTTTCTCAAGTGAACTTTTAAGATTTGTTCACGGCCTTTGATATCTGGTAAGCCAACTTGTACTTGACGATCAAAACGACCTGGACGTAGCAATGCTTTATCAAGAACATCTGCACGGTTAGTCGCAGCAATCACAATAACGCCTTCATTACCTTCAAAGCCATCCATCTCAACCAATAGTTGGTTCAGTGTCTGCTCACGCTCATCATTACCGCCGCCCATACCAGAGCCACGATGACGACCGACTGCGTCAATCTCATCAATAAAGATAATACATGGTGCGCTTTTTTTCGCTTGTTCAAACATATCACGTACACGAGATGCACCAACACCAACAAACATCTCAACAAAGTCAGAGCCTGAAATTGAGAAAAATGGTACTTTAGCCTCACCAGCAATGGCTCGTGCTAATAATGTCTTACCAGTACCAGGTGGACCTACCATCAAAATACCACGTGGAATGGTTGCACCAAGTTTGGTAAATTTATCTGGATCACGTAAAAAGTCAACGACCTCTACCACTTCTTCTTTGGCTTCTTCACAACCAGCTACATCTTCAAAATCGACATTAATTTGGTCTTCAGTCAACATTTTAGCTTTAGACTTACCAAAGCTCATTGGACCGCCACCTTTACCGCCAGCACCACCTTGCATATTACGCATGAAGAATAAGAACAGTCCGATGATCAATAGAATCGGGAAACTGGCGATCAGTAGTTGCATTAATACGCTTTGACGCTTTGGTGCAGTCCCTTGAACTTCGACTTGGTTTTCACGCAGTAATGGCATAAGCTCATCATCTGACACAGCAGGTCTAATGGTCTCAAAAGATGAACCATTTTTCTTCTCGCCAGTGATCTCTTCACCGTCGATTTCAACACTGGCTACTTGGTTTTCTGACACAGCGGTCACAAACTCAGAGTAGTTAAGGCTATCCGGCTCAGATGATTGATCGAAGCCGCTAAACACCAGTACTAAAACGCCGATTACCACCAGCCACAATAAGGTATTTTTTACCATGTCGCTCACTAGTTATTCCCATCCCTTACTTATTGGTGTGTTTATTAAACACGTGACGTCTATAAACGTAATATTCATTTTTAATAACTTTCTCAACACTAGAATTTTATGAGCCATAACCTATGCATATTAAACCATTTATCAAAACAGATATAACATATCATAAATATCAATAACATATGACTCTATTGTAGATGAGCTTATCAAGCGTTTATTGTCAGACGACTTTGCCTAAAACAAAGTTAATATACCATGATATGTGGTACTAACCTGCATAATTCAAGCAGATTTCACTATTATTCAATCAACGATTGTAATGAGTTTAATCTATCATTTAGATATATTTTATGGTGACATAATATCTCATTTGCAATGGCAGTAACTCATCGCAGTTCAAACTACTTAATAGCTACCCAAAACATCTCTTTTGACCGTGGTCGTGAAGCACCTGGTTTGATACTACGAATTTTACTAAAATCATGCTGCATCTGCTTGCGTAATTCTTGTGTTCCTTCACCTTGAAACACTTTCATAATAAGCGCGCCACCTTTTGGTAAGGTTGCTAAAGCAAAGTCCACTGCCAATTCACATAAGTACATCATACGTGGTTGATCGATAGCACTGTTACCGGCTGTATTCGGTGCCATATCAGACAACACCACATCGACTTGTCTATCACCAACCTCTGCCATGATGTTATCAAACACTTCTGCTTCACGAAAGTCACCTTGAATAAAGGTAACATCAGGTAATGTATCCATAGCCAAAATATCAGAAGCAATCAAGATGCCTTGCTCACCTACCAACTGACCAGCTACTTGTGACCAACTACCAGGAGCACTACCTAGATCTACGACTGTCATACCTTTTTTAATAAGGTTCGTTTTTTCATTGATTTCTAATAATTTATAAGCAGCACGGGCACGATAGCCTTCTTTTTGAGCCTTTTGCACATAATGATCATCAATATGCTCTTTCATCCAAGCGCTGCTACTCTTTGACAGCTTTTTATTTTCGATACGCGTGGCCAAAATACCTGCTCCTATTACATTACAAAAAACGAATACATATTTATTCAATAGCCATTCATTTATCAAATGGGTTTTTCAGATGAGCTCAATGACTTTAAAGCAATCATCAATCAGGTCATAAACTTATTTTATAGTGCCAAACTGATCAAATTCTATTGGTTAAAATACTGTTTTATAAGACAGTAGCGTCTATAATGTGACTAAACATTTAGTTTAACATTTTCATCACGTAAAATCGTGCAAAATCCTGCTGATGTCATGCAATCTGACCACAGATTATCTATAATAGTCACCAACTGCTTTTAATAGCACTGTCTTTTATTTTTACCAACACCTAGGAATTCTATGCAACTCGATAATGCTACAATCAAGCGCCTAAGAGGCATTGGTCACGAACTCAAACCAATTGTCATGATTGGCAATAAAGGTATCACTCCGACTATTACTGAAGAAATTGATCGCGCTTTATCAGATCATGAACTTATTAAAGTAAAGCTGCCAGCAGGCACAAAAGAAGAGCGTGACATCGTGGGAGCTGAACTTGCAGCAGCAGCCAATGCGTCTTTGGTTCACTCTATCGGTCGGATGGCATTGTTATTACGCCAAAACCCAAATGCCAACCCAAAACTGTCTAACCTCGCACGTCACGCATAGTAATTCTTTCATATCTGCTTACTGTGCATTTTACTATCCTAAATGATTTATCAGACCGATAACTCATTTAGGTAGTACATAAAAGCCGCGATGCAATTTTGCTCGCGGCTTTTATGCTATATATATCCTATTTCATACTTACCGCTTACCCTAAATATAATTTTTTATAAAAACGAGAGAAGTTAGTGAGTAAGATACTTTATGATTCTTATTTTTAAATGTTGGACGTTATCAAATTATGAGCCAAACTTTTCATTTATGCTTAGCAACTGACACAATAGCAGTTGATGCAAAGCAGCTTAATAGCACTATAGATGAACTAAAAAATATTCGTATTGTTGTTGGCCTTACAGTAATCCACCAACCAGTAATGTGTTTACAGTTTAATTATCAAATTAGCTTACCTACTCCATCTTTGATAAGCCAACTCAACTGGCCAACCTGGAAGGTAGAGCAAGTTGGCTTTGCTGATTACTTATGGGAGGAGACTTGCCTTGAGTGCTTTATCGCTGGCGATCTAATTAATAATAATCGTATAGATAAACACACATCACCCTATATTGAAATCAATGCCAGTCCAGACGGTCGTTACGCACTTTATCAATTTAAAAGCTACCGCAAGCCCGTAATTCTGCCACCTACACCTCTGATGCTAACAGACAATCAAACACGTGCTTCTATTGATTGGAGCGGCTATATCAAATCAAACATAACCCTAACTAAGACACCTGAACCTTCATCGAAAACCTCCAGACCTATTGGTTTTGAACAAAGCTTCAATATACCTATAACCCAAGTATCTCATAACAAGTATGCCATGTATGGCACACCTATCGAGTACATACATCCCTGTGTTATCTTATGGCTAAATAAAACTGCTCTATACTTTGCAGTCTCTCATCCGACACCACCTGATTTTCATAATTGCCATTACTGGTCAAAAGGTGAAATTTAACTCGGCTATGCTTTATCCTTATTCAAACAATGGTTGTAAGAATTAGGACACATCTTAGGTGATTAAAGCTCCCTTTTCTAATCAATACTCAAGCAACAAAAAGCCTAACACGCTCAATTGAAACATGCTACTCAAAATAAAAAACTCAGTAATGTTATAAACAACATTACTGAGTCTAGAAAAAGTGTTCAATTGAATACACTCATACGCGTAGCTAACTGACTACTATTTGTCAGCCATAGCAAGGTAAATACCACGATTTGATGCATCATCAACGTATTTTGAGTCACGCCATGTCGTATAATTATGATGACCACTGTACGGGCTTATACTGTTTTGACGGAAGTCAGACACCCAGTCATTACCATCAAATATTTGAATATGACCATGTGGACGTCTTGAAGTTCGATCGTAAACAACCACATCACCGACTTGCGGTTGCGTATCGTTACTAATTTTAGTAAAACCAGCTTGCGCTAGCGTGCCACGAGAGGCGTATTGATAGGCTGAAGGATTAGGCGTAAATTCGTAACCAGCTGATTGCAATGCTTTACGTACATAACGAGCACAGTAACCAGAACTTCTAGATAAGGCAGATCGCGATGCATTTGCTGCGGCAATAGCAGGCGCTGAATAACGATCAGGAACAAGACTTGCTTGCTGCTGACGCTGCTCGTAAGATAATTGGCTGGTTAGTGATGCAAGCTGATATTCTTTTTGCTTAGCATGTGCACTTAGTTTATCAATGGCTTGACTGATCTCATCGTTACTAGATACATGAGCACCACTTTTAGTGCTATAGATGTTGCTACTAGAAGCGTAGTTCGCAGTAGGAACAGTGGATCTACTATGACTCAAGGTATTATTTGGCTGAAAGGTGGTTTCGACAGCACCATTTGCCTGTGCTATACCCATTCCCAATACTGACAAAATTAATAAAGCTTGTTTCATAAATTTACTACCTATTGTTAATACCAGACAGCTCGTCATCCATAACGAAGCATCAATTAAGTTAGGAGGATATAATCATTAAACAAACATGATAAAATCCTTATTACAACATTTCGCTCTTTCTTCTGTAATGACTAATACAGATATCTGACTAGTCAGCTCTCACACAAATCGTTTAACATATATCGCTTTAGCATATCTGTTATGAGTATCGATTTTATCACCTATTAGATGAGTCATTACGATGTCAAAAAAACAACCTAATCGGCTTGCCCAGCTTATCGATCACCAAGCTTTTGCTGGTAGCGCACTACCTCAAACACTTGCTGATAATATGCGTCTATATATACAAACGACCAATGAAGTAAAAGAACTATTGGTAGACTGTCTACCTGAGGAAATCCTCAATACCTGTTGGGTCGTAGGCTTCACTTCTGAACAGTTAATACTCAGTGTTGGCTCAATAACTGCTGCGAATCACATCCGTTATCTACAAAATGCTTATTTGCAAGTACTAACAGAGCAATCAATTACATTTAAACAACTCAAAAAAATCCGCGTCGTAGTCGTTAGTAAATCGAGTAATAACCACTCATCTAAGCAAGCATCAACACTATCAACAGAATTATCTAAGATTGATAAAGCTAATGAAAATCAGGTGCTTAGCCAAAACATAAAACGGACTATATCACAGGCTGCAGAGCATGTCACCACTGATGAAAACCTCAAAAAAGCACTGTTACGCTTAGCAAAACATTAAAAAGACCCGGCTGCTTAATGTAAAGTTATGTAAATAAGAACGTAAAAATCGAATAAAAACAATGGAAGTTTGTAATGGAGCAAATAAAAAAAATCATCTGTTGGCTCCATTCACACAATGAATAGTACCAACAAATGATTTAAAAACTATCTACAGCTTTTGTACACTCTAACTTAGAGTAAAATTATTAAAATAACATTGAGTGTATATTCACAATATATAATATTATAAGAATGTAATTATAGTCGCCATATGTAATATTGCGTCAATGTTTCGATACTTCCTGTATATTCCCGTCTTCAAGCTTCAACGGCTAACCCTTTCATGGGTAGATATTCAATAGGGCAAGTTACATTGTCATCAAAAGTTACAATTTCAAAGTTATCATGGTTAGATAAAATCTCTCGCACCAATAAATTATTTAACGCATGACCAGACTTGTAAGCGTTAAAACGACCTAAAATTGGATAACCAATTAAATATAAATCACCCAAGGCATCCAAAATTTTATGGCGAACAAATTCATCATTAAAACGCAAACCCTCTTCGTTAAGAATATTCGCCTCATCAATAACGATAGCATTGTCCATACTGCCACCCAATGCCAAGTTATTCTGACGTAATGCTTCAATATCACGTAAAAAACCAAAAGTACGTGCTGAGCTCAACTGCTCAATAAAATTTTGCGTAGAAAACTGTAGTTGCGCATGTTGAAAGTTTTTATCGATAGCAGGATGATCAAAATCAATTTCAAAATTCAACTCAAATCCTTCATAAGGACGCAACTCTGCCCACTTATCATCGACCTTAACTCGTACTGGTTGTACAATCTTAATAAACTTTTTCAAGGCATCCTGCTCACAAACCCCTGCATCAAGTAACAGTCCCACAAAAGGCGCAGCACTACCGTCCATAATAGGTATCTCTGAAGCAGAAACACGGATTAAAAGGTTATCGACACCAAGTCCAGCAATCGCACTTAGCAAATGCTCGACCGTACCAACCCGTGTACCGCCAAATACGAGATTAGAGGACATCATGGTATCTTGTACCAAGAAAGCACTGGCTGGAATCGCTTGACTGCCTTCGATATCAGAACGCTCGAAAACAATACCGGTATTCACTGGCTGTGGATGAAATTCTAAGTCAACAGGCTGACCACTATGAAGACCAGTACCTGTCACAGCTATCGCAGTTTTTATAGTTCTTTGGTTCATGACTGTCTTCTCACATATTTTGTTACAATTGCCATAGTGTACCATTACAGACCACTAGTTCGCCACAGTTAAAACCTGCTATTTTTCTTATCTCTTTGATTGATAACACTTATCACACCAATCTGAAACTATTTTCATGCTCTACAAACATAACTATTCCTATGTATGTAGCCATATTAGAGTCGATATTTATTATCGAGAGATGTCTTATGCTACTACTCGTTAATGATTAGCGACTCTTAAAGTGCTACTTCTATAGTCAAAGAAATTTAAAATAGGTACAAGGTAATAAACCGCAGATTGTACAGGTAATATATCTAAGGAGATAAACACCCTACCAACTTATAAGCGATCCACTATAAAATAAATACAGCGATACGGGTTACATTTTGCGCAGCCTCTGTCTGCGTAGGCACAGCAAGCAAAATGTAACCCGTATCGCGTGGTTGTATTTGCATCTTTTTTATTTAGGACTGACTATAGTAGTTCACCGACTATATCTATTAAAAGAATCATAGAATAACGTTTTTGCAAACAGATATACTTTATCTATAACCACAAAAAAGCCAGCGATTAACGCTGGCTTTTGCAGTTCATGATACCTAAAAGCACTACTTATTTTGTTGACGTTTTAGATAATCTTGAATACTGTTGGTTTTAGTTTTGGGCTGCTCTTGTGATGGCTGCGAACGAACAGTACTATCTTGATACATCTTAGCTTGAGACTGTTTTTGGCTATTCAGCGCACTGGTATGCAAGTTAGGATCAACTGGCTGTGTACTGTTTACAGAAGGTACAACCTGTTCCGTTACTTCAGGTTCCTTACCGGCATTTTCATCTAAGGTCAGACCTGTTGCAATAACCGTCACATGTAAGTCATCACCCATTTTTTCATCAATGACTGAACCATAAAAAATATGAGCATCATCAATATCAGTAATCTCTTCCACTATTATGCTGATTTTGCTCATTTCATCTAGCGATAATGATTCAGAAGAAATAACGTTAACTAATAAACCTTTAGCATTCTCTAAACGCAAATCATCAAGTAATGGCGATCTAATAGCTTTTTCCGTCGCTTGACGTGCACGATCATCACCACTTGCACGGCCAATACCCATCATCGCATGACCTTTAGCAGTCATCGCAGTACGAATATCGTTGAAATCGATATTAATCATGCCTTCGCTAGCGATGGTTTCAGCAATACCTTGCACTGCATGCAGTAGTACATCATCCGCTTTTTTAAAAGCGTCTTGCATAGAGATGTTGCCGTAGACACTCATTAATTTATCATTTGGGATAGTAATAATGGAGTCAACGAAGTTAGTTAGCTGCTCGATACCGGCTTTGGCCGCCTTGATGCGCTTACCGCCTTCAAATTTAAATGGTGTGGTCACAACCGCGACCGTCAACACTTCCATTTCTTTAGCAATACGAGCAACCACTGGTGCTGCACCTGTACCTGTACCGCCACCCATACCAGCTGTAATAAACACCATATCTGAATGTTCGAGTAATGCACGGATAGATTCTTCTTCGCTTTCTGCCGCTTCACGACCAACTTCTGGGTTTGCACCTGCACCTAGACCACGGTTGGTTTTTGCACCCAGTTGCAGTTTATGTGGAGCCGTTAGGCGATCGAGTGCTTGTTTGTCCGTATTGGCACAAACAAACGTTACACCTCTAATTCCTTGTTGTACCATATGTTCAACTGCATTACCGCCGCCGCCGCCTACACCGAATACAGTGAAGCTCGCTTGGCCGTTATTTTGAAGCTGGTTATCATCTGGCATGGTGTATTTTGACATAAAAAAGATTCTCCAGTTGCAGATAGCGTGATGATTAATACGTGGTAACGCACTCATATGGCGCACTATCGACATACTATATATAAATGTATTTAAATAAAATAGGGTTATGGCTTAATATTTCAGCGTAGATGACAATAGGTCATCATTACACAAATCATTACTTTTTATGTTACTTCATTTTTTGCTTACATAATCTAGGTCTATTCTACAAAGTATTAGCCTTCTTGGCATTTTATCAAGAAACACTATAGTATTTTTTTTAGTACACTAGCAAAACGTTGCCCCGCACTTTGAAAAATACTCGTGACTCTATTTTCTTGAAGGGCTTCAGGTTCACTTTTTTCACTACGACGAAACTGCTCGCTTTGACTATATAGTAGTGTACCAAATGCCGTTTGATAAGTACGATCGTTAACCTGAATATTCAACTGCTTAAATGATTCATCATTATCAAATTGGTTATACGCACTAATTGCAGGATGCGTATTGGTCAACACGACTGGCATTTTGAGTAATTTCTTAGCAAAAGGTATCATACCTTTAATCACGCTACCGCCACCGGTAAGAACGATACCTTTATCAATATAGCCAATTAAGTCGGCCTCATGTAGTTGACGAGCAACTTCCGTAAATATTTGGATATAACGAGCCTCGATAATACGAGCTAAATTATAAATATTGATATTGATCTCGTCACCTGACCCTTGTGGTTTAAAGATAAAGAATGAACTGGGATCAACACTATGTACATCAGCAGTACCATGAGTCTTTTTGAGCTTTTCAGCTTCAATCATTGAGATACCAAAGTCAGCAGAAATATCCATAGTAACTTCATGGCTACCAGTCGCAATACAATGGGTAAATATCAGTTTATTTTCTTTATAAACACAAATACTGGTAGTACTCGCACCAATATCTACCAAACACACACCCTGTTGGCGCTCATCACTCATTAGACTATATTCGGCACTGGTCACAGCATCAAAAACGATATGATCAATACCAACGTCACAGCTTTGCAGTAACTTCTGAATATTTTGGCGACTCGATACTGGCATCATCATCATGTGATACATCACAGTAATATTATTCGCCATCGTTTCGATTGCATCATCAACTATAAAATCTTGATCGTTGACATAAATACCTTGCTGACAACAATGCATCAAGTAATAGTCTGATGGTAGATCTCGTGACTTAGCGTTTGACAAAGCTTGTACCATATCTTTAGCACGTACTACGTCATCTTCTACTTGCACTTCACCTGCACTATTTTTGCTAAATAACTCAGGTGTTGCCAATGTCAGCCACACACTATGCACACGGCAATTGGCTGTATCTTCTGCTTCTTGAATGGCTTGCTTAATAGCCCCCTGCAAACGTTCCCGATGCTTTATTTGACCTTGATAAAAATCACTATTTTTAACTTGTCCCACGCCCAAAATGCGGATGTCCTTTGCAGAGACAACGCTACCGATAACGACATAGACTGCCGTGGCACTTAGATGGACAACAACCAGATTTTCAGTATTTTTCATGGTACCAGACAAATTATTATCGCTAAACAGGAGACCAAATGACGTCTCCATTAGATCATTTAAAAAAGCGCTATCAATACACTGTAATGTAGTGTATTCAGTGCTAAATACTATCGAAACTGCTGAAACTAAAACAATAAACCTTTATTATTTTTTGCTTACTACTATCTATACTCTTTCATGAACCTATGGCTTTACTATTTTTTAAGAAATAGTAAAGCCATTTTTATAACGCAAATCTACCGATTGAATCTCATCTTTACGCTCGCCTAGTTGGTTACTAAGCAACTGACTCAAATTTAATAGCTTTTGTGCAGTATTTTCATTGTCTACAATAATACGTAGCCCGCTATCAAAACGAATCAACCATGTCATTCTTGGCGACAAAATAATATCTTCGACTTGCATACCAAGTGGCGAATACCAATCATTGACTTGCTGCATCTGCTGCATAATGACTGGTGCTTGACGTATTTCACCTTGCAAAGTAGCAAATTTTTCTTGCCTCAAATCTCTGCTATCAGCAGGAACAAATACAGCACCTTTTGCATCAACCAAACGTTCTGTACCGAAATTCGCCACTGCTTGTTTAGGTAGTGCAGTCACGACAATGCCACGCTGCCAATCACGAGAAACGCTCACTTGATCAACCCAAGCCAAACCAATAGATATATCTCTCAATGCCTGCAGATCAGAGGTAAAAAAACTGCTCACCTCTTGCTGATCCATTATTTGTTGCAATGAGCGATATTGAACGTCTGTCAAACCTTCATGATTAACATGAATAGCAGCTGGCGGCGCATCACGTAATGCTTTCCCACCCATAATCAATATGAGTACTAGCAATCCTAGTACCATGGCCATAAAAAAGTATTTGACCGTGTTTGGTACTTGGAGCTTGTTTTGTGGGCGACGGGTTTTATCACTCATCAAGTCAGTTACCTCGTTGACAGTTTGAGCCATAACGACCTTTACCCCTATATTTGCATCATAATGATCATGCTAATTATTAATTTGAGTATGCCTATAGTGCGCAGAAGCCTATTGAGTCGATATATTATCAAAGTCTTTGACTAAAACAATTTATATGATGCTATTAAACACATTTAAACGTAACATTTTTCTTAACTTACGGCTTACATTCACAAAATAACATAAACATTGTCCATAGTGGCCTATAACATACAATATTAACGTATTTTATGATCAAACAATAGCCTAACGCTTACTGGTAACAACGAATTTACACAAGTTTACATGAAGCTGTGGTATAGCAGTTCTAGCGATACATTAACGTATGCGTATCCCTATTTTTAACATGGCAATATGCTTTAGACTTGTTCGAATCAATATATGTACCAGCAGTGAAAGCTTCACTATAACGTTTGCGCCAAAATATGCCAGCACAGAGTATCAAAGTCCATACCTCGAGCTTTAGCAGCCATCGGAACCAAGCTGTGACTGGTCATACCTGGTACCGTATTGATTTCAAGTAACCAAAAATTTCCTGCAGCATCTTGCATAGCATCAATACGACCCCATCCTTTTGCTTCAACGGCCCTAAATGCTGCTAGACTCAAATCCTGTAAATGTTTTTCATCGGTAGCGCTCAACCCACAAGGAATATAATAGCTCGTATCATTACGGTTATATTTGGCTTCAAAATCATAAAAATTCTTAATATCAGCCGGCTCTAGGCGAATAACGGGATACGCCTCATCATCGATAATGACAATGGTAAACTCGCGCCCAGTGATCCAACGCTCAGCCATTACCGCATCACCGCACTGCACAGCAGTTGCATAAGCAGCAGGAAGCTCATCAAGATTATTGACTTTCGTCATACCAATACTTGAGCCTTCGTGAACTGGTTTGATAATCAATGGTAGTCCTAGCATGTTGACCACTTGCTGCCAGTCAGTATCTGCGGTCAGTAATGAAAATGGTGCTGTTGCCAAACCACAACCTTGCCACAACTGCTTGGTACGTACTTTGTCCATACCCAGTGCTGATGCCAAGATTCCTGAACCAGTTTGTGGAATATCGAACCATTGCAACACGCCTTGCAACAAACCATCTTCGCCACCGCGACCATGCAAAACGTTGAACACGCGATCATACGCACGTAACTCAGTGATGTCTTGATGCTTAGGATCAAAATGCGTGGCATCAACTCCTTGGTTCTGTAATGCCTGCAATACCGCTGCACCACTGTCTAAAGAAATAATACGCTCATTACTACTGCCACCGTAGACGACTGCAACTTTACCAAACTGACTAGCATCTTTTACATTACTGTTCATATTGTTTGAAACCGCTGCATCTTCAGCAGTATCTATGGCTTCATGTTTTGTATTCTTCTGATCATTATTTGTCGTCATGAGGACAGTTCCTAAAGTTCTTTTAGCTTACTTGATGTAAAGGTTATTTGCAGCCAAATCAACAGCGATCTGTCCTACATTACCAGCACCTTGGGTAATCAGCATATCATTGGCTTTCAATAAACGCTGCATTACAGGCGCCAAATTGTCTTTATCTACAATCGTCGGCTCAACTTCACCTCGCAAGCGAATACTTCGTGCCAGTGATTTGGTATCAGCGCCTGCAATCGGGGTTTCACCTGCTGAATATACATCTAACAATAGTAGCTCATCGACGCTTGAGAGTACTTCAACAAAATCATCATAGCAGTCACGCGTACGACTGAAACGGTGTGGCTGAAATAACATGACTAAGCGACGATCAGGGAAACTTTGACGGGCAGCTTTGATAGTTGCATCGACTTCTTTTGGATGATGACCATAATCATCAATCAATAGAACATTACCATCATCAATATCTACAGAGGCCTGTTGCTCAAATCGGCGACCCACACCTTCGAACTTCTGGAGTGCACGGGTAATCGCTGCATCATCAACTCCTTCATCGGTCGCCATGGTTATAGCGGCCAGTGCATTATAAACATTGTGAGTACCAGGGATATTGAGTGTCAAACGTAATGGTTCACGGTCACGGCGCAAAACAGTAAAGTGCGTCTTGGTACCTTCAGTGACTAGATCAATACCCTGTACATCATTAAAAGGCTCGAGTCCGAAGGTTAATACAGGTCGACCGATGTCATCAATCAT
Source organism: Psychrobacter sp. AOP7-B1-24 (assembly GCF_052376215.1). Classification (NCBI taxonomy): domain Bacteria; kingdom Pseudomonadati; phylum Pseudomonadota; class Gammaproteobacteria; order Moraxellales; family Moraxellaceae; genus Psychrobacter; species Psychrobacter sp. AOP7-B1-24. The sequence goes on along the minus strand of NZ_JBQSVL010000015.1, from coordinate 35,175 downwards.
CGCGTAAAGTTCTGGGTCATCACCGCATACCACTGCCAAACCATAAAACGGCATGTTTTGTAAAAACTGAATATAAGCCGCTTTTAGCTTATCAAAACTGTTCTCATAGGTTTCCATATGATCTTGATCGATATTGGTCACAATCGCAGCCATAGGATGTAAAGATAGGAACGATGCATCAGATTCATCGGCTTCTGCAACTAAAAAACGACTGCTACCTAGTGCCGCATTTTTACCAGAGGCATTTAATTTACCACCGATGACATATGTAGGATCGAGCTGACCTTCTGCCATCATCGTAGTGAGCAAACTAGTCGTTGTGGTCTTACCATGCGCACCTGCAACAGCAATACTGTGGCGATAGCGCATTAACTCGCCCAGCATATCCGCGCGGCGTACCACTGGCAAGCGAGCCTCAAGCGCAGCTTTAATCTCAGGGTTACTACGGTCAATCGCTGATGATACGACGATAACATCCGCATTGGCGATGTTTTTTGAGTCGTGACCAATGGATATATCAACACCAATTTGCTGTAGACGACGTGTAACTACACTCTCAGCAATATCAGATCCACTGACTTCATACCCTTGATTACTCATCACCTCTGCAATGCCACACATTCCTGAACCACCAATACCTACAAAGTGTAAATGCTGAATACGGCGCATTTCTGGTATTTCAATCAAACGCTTAGGTAAAGCTTTTGCAGAAGTAGGCATAAGAAATTCTCTTTATTAAAGGCGAGTAAAATGTAGTAAATTAAAATAATTGGTCATAAAAATAGCCGCTGATAGAATCACAAACTATAGGGCTTGCCAAATAATATCAGCAACCTGCTTACTGGCACTGCGATTGGCAAGAGCGTGACCTTTTTTGGCCATTGCTAAACAGCTCGCTCTATCAAGGGAAGAAAGCTCTTCACTCAAACGCTGTGACGTAAGCTCTGACTGGGGCAATAAAATCGCGGCATCATGTGAAGTTAGTGTCTTAGCATTGGCAGTTTGGTGATCGTCAACGGCATGTGGTAGCGGCACAAAAATAGCGGCGATACCGACATTCTGAATTTCCGTCACCGTCAATGCACCTGCGCGGCAAACAATAATATCAGCCCAATTATATGCTGCCGCCATATCATCGATAAACGGCTGTACGACAAACTTATGAATGCTTAAATCCTGCTCATCATAAGCCGCTTGTGTGGCTGCCTCATTATTACGACCACATTGGTGACGCACTTCAAAAGCATGATTCATCAGTGCCAATGATTTAGGCACTGTCTCATTCAATACTTGCGCGCCAAGTGAGCCACCAACCACAAGTAATTTAAGCGGTGAGCTATCATTGACATCATAGCGCACGGTTGGTTCATCGACCCCAGTAATAGCATTACGTACTGGATTACCAACTGTCTCTAATTTTGCATCAAGCTCACTATTGGCAAACGTATCCTCAAAGGCTTGCAATACTTTGGTCGCCATCTTAGACAAATAACGATTACTCATGCCAGCGATGGCATTTTGCTCATGGATAATCAGTGGCGTCTTGGTCAACCGTGCGGCAATACCACCAGGCGCGGTCACATAACCACCAAAGCCGACAACAATATCAATCTGATTGTTACGAATTACTTTTATAGCAGCCATCGTCGCTGCCAACAAAGTCACTGGCAGCTTTAATAAGCGCCCTATTCCCTTACCACGTAACCCTTGCATGTCGATAGCATGAAAACTATAGCCAGTTGGTTGAACCAAGCCATTTTCCATACCATTTGGGGTGCCTAACCAATGGATAACAGCACCGCGCTGAGTCAATTCTTCAGCCACTGCCAATGCAGGGAAAACATGCCCGCCTGTACCAGCAGCCATCATTAATATATGCGGTGTCTTCATGTATATCTGCCTATCTTTTTTGTTTATATAAAGAACTTATTACTCTACCAACATTCAAATCATCAACAAATAACGACTCTATAAAATATCGCATAGTATAGTGTAAATAGTGAGCTTATATATAGTATTTTATTCATTATCAATAACAAAAATCCAAGTCGTGAGTAACCGCGACTTGGCTTTGATAAACATGGTGAGACAATGATAAAGTCGCTCTTATTTATAGCGTATCAATACAACATACTAGCATAACCATTTTTTACCATTGTTCAGATACCTTAAAAATAAATCACTCTATTATTGCTAGAGCCAGCACTCAGTTGCTCAAATGACCAATTTATTTTCAATAGCAATGATAAAGTCGGTTGCAATATCTGTACCGCACTGATCATCAATCTCGCGTACACAGGTCGGACTAGTGACATTAATCTCAGTGATACGGCCACCGATTAGGTCCAAACCAACGAACATTAGACCTTTTTCCTTAACGATCGGTGCAACCACTTCAGCTACTTGGCGCTCAACGTCCGTTAACGGCATAGCCACACCGCGACCACCAGCAGCCAGATTACCTCGGGTTTCGCCTTTGCTCGGAATACGAGCCAACGAATAGTCCACTACTACCCCATCGACAATGAGTACACGCTTGTCACCATCTTTGATTTCTGGTAGATAACGCTGTGCCATGATGGGTAATGTTTCAAGCTCTGTGAGCATCTCAAGCGTGGCACCAATATTGGGACTATCAGCAGTTAAACGAAAAATCCCTGTGCCGCCCATACCATCTAACGGTTTGACGATAACGTCTTGCTGCTCAGTGATGAACTTGCGAATATGTGCTTGTTTGCTGGTCACAATCGTTGGGCTCATATAGTTGCTAAACCAAGTGGCAAACAGTTTCTCATTACAGTCACGAATCGCTTGTGGATCATTGACCACTAATACGCCTGCAGCTTTGGCATGATCGAGCATATAGGTCGTATAGATAAAACGCATATCAAACGGTGGATCTTTACGCATCAAGATCACATCATAGTCGCCCACTGGCCCTGTTGCTTTATCGCCCAATGTATAAAAATCTGTAGGATCACGCTTCACTTTAAGCGGCTGTGTATCAACCATCAACTGACCACGGTCCAACCACAAGTCATGAATCTGACAGTAACCAAGCTGATGTCCGCGATCTTGAGCGGCCCACATCATGGCTAGGCTGGTGTCTTTTTTATAGTTAACCTGCTCAATAGGATCCATAATGACGAGTATATTTAGCGATTTTTCTTGTTTTGGTTGGCTCATGATAAGACTCACTTACGTTATATTGTTAATATGAAACGAACTCAGTGCCCAACTATACGCCGTACTGCTCACGATAGTGCTGCATTTTTGCCAGCTGGGTCGCGTCTTTATGCTGGCCGTTTTGTGCACCATGGTCATCTGCTAAATAACTGATTAAATCATCAATATCGACAAGTGCACGTACTGGCACTTCTAATGTTGAGGCCAGCTCTTGAATGGCAGAATGATCGCTTTGGCCTTTTTCTTTACGATCAAGCGCAACGATAATACCTGCAACGCTCGCACCCGCTTGTTCTAAAATCTCAACGACTTCACGCATTGCCGTGCCAGCTGTAATGACATCATCAAGCACCCAAACCGCTTTGCCACTGACATCAGCACCTACCAAATTACCACCTTCGCCATGGGTTTTGGCCTCTTTGCGGTTATAACCCCATTTAGCATTGATACCATGATGCAACCACAATGCTTGTGCCGTTGCAGCCACAAAAGGAATGCCTTTGTACGCAGCACCAAAGATGACCAACTCTTGCACATCTGCGCCGTTATTTGCTTCAGCCACTTGCGCTGCCAATGCATCAGCATAGCCACGTGCTAATAACGATAACATCTCACCGCTAGCAAGCAAACCGGCATTAAAAAAATACGGACTGATACGACCAGACTTGAGGACAAACTCACCAAATTTGAGAACTTGATTGTCTAAAGCCAATTGAATAAATTGATGAGAGGAGAAAGAAGGGTGTTGAGTATTAGGCATTGAAGTATTAGACACTAAAGCATTGGACATGAAGGCATTCCTATTGGAAAAAAAAGGACGAAAAATTTGCATTATTGTACGCATTATTAGTCAGCTTGACCAACCATTAACTTAACCAGCCATTGATATCGTAGTCTTGCATATTGGGATAACGAGTCAGCAAACCGCTGCGTGATGAGAGGTTAAAGTAACATTGTCCGTCATGACTCACTTGTATCTCCCAGCCCAAATGATAAGCAGCAACAATAATATGTCCTGAAAAAACTCGTATCTGACGATACACATGACGCTGTGATGGCTCACAAATCACCTGACTGAGCAGGTAGCTGCGTATATGCTGACAAATTTGCGCCGCACTATAGCTGTGGTTGATGCTTTTACGCGTACTACATTGTTTTAAAACATGCAAAGCAGCACTACACGCCATGATATCAGTAGCCAGACTACCCTTGCCTGTCTCAAACTGCTGCGGCTGCAAAATCACTTGCCAATCATCTGCATAAAGACTATTTAGTAGCTCATCGGGATTATAACGTTTGGTCAATGCACGTAGCGATGCGCCGTTATTTTCGACATTAGTATTATTCAGCTCAGAATTTGATGAACTATCAACAAGTGAAAAACCATAACGCTGCAGCTTTGGATAAGCATGAAGCGCTTTCTGAATATCTGACATATCTAACAATATCATGTCAGTTAGAGGTACTAATAATGGCTGCTCGCTATGATTATGATAAAAACTGTCTGGAAACTCAGCCAAATTAGCGGCACGCAGCAGCGACAAGTGATCCCTCAAGTCTTCTGAAGCAATTAATGCCCATTTAGATAAATTGTCTTTGTTACGCTGAGAAAAACGCGCCGCATTACCGTATAACCGGCGGAGCTGACCATTAAGACGACGTGTAGGCTCTGGAATATCAGTCAAAGGCCTTGCAGGGTCAAGTGGTGATTGCTTTGGATCAAAGTTAGGGTGCACGATAGCTGGTCGCTTACTATCAGAAAAAATAGGCGATTGCTCAGCGTTGCCTTCTGCAAGCTTACCGCCTACCGCCGTCATATCAGTAGTAGCTAAGCGATTATCAGAAGTAGAAGGCTGGGTCATGAAATCTCCATAGATTACGAAATATAAAACAAATAAGGCAAATCAGGTCCAACGGTCATCTTATACCATCCACAAAATTTGGAGTAGCGAGAAACATAAGCGCTAGTACCACACATTGTCATCTAAACAAGCTTGGACACGATGATGCTTACTTTTTTGGTATAGCATTATGCTTGATGACGCAAAATATCACGGTAACCTACTTGCCAATCAGGATAATCCAGCCAAGCTAATGGAATATTGCTATGCAAGCGTTTTCCCGTAACTGCTGTTTTTTCATCGTCAATCATAGGTGATGTCTCACCTACTTGTTGACTTAACCAAACGCCTAACTCCAATGTGGTGACGGGCGCATAGTCAGTGGCTAAATAGATTGGTTGTGGCACCTCTATCGTCATTACTTTTGCAATAATATTAATCAAATCACGATCCATGATTCGGTTGCTCCAATGTGCCTCAGCCACTGGCTCTTTATGTTTCTCTTTGGCTTTACGTAGGCGCATTAAGCGTGCTCGGCCATAAATACCACTAGGACGAATAATAATGGCTTTATGACCAAATCCTTGTTGCAATGCTTGTTCCGCTTGCAATATCACTCTTGAGGCTTCACGCTCAGGAGTAAGTGGCTTAGTATCTACATCGATCCACTCGCCATCATTTTGTCCATAAACACCTGTTGAGGAGATAAAAACAACACGCGACAGATTGGGCAGCTGAGGTTCAAGCGTTGCCAAATGCTGACAAATAGCAAGGTAGCTATCGTGATAACCGCTGGCCGAATACTCATCAGGAGTCACAATAATGGCAATATGAGTGAAGTCTTGCAACTGCTGACTGGTCAAACTCAACGCATCCTCTTGCATAAACTGTACTGTGTCATCTAGCTCATAATTATACCGTTCACCACGAGCCAGTCCTGTGACATTCAAACCGTCCTGTGCAAGCTTATTGGTAACTGGCAAACCAATATCACCTTGACCTATAATCAGTAAATTTTGCTTACCCATCATATACCCCTTATTTAGCAAAACGTCTGATGATAATACCAATAGTCACACTCAAAAAATACTAGACCCTGTCCTCATTTTGAAAACCATTATAAAAGCCACTAAACTCTAAAAATAACGCCTATATGACAGCTGTATGTCTTCATTGGCATCGATACGGTCTTGCCACTCATAGTTGGCATTGATACGTAGCGCCTGTTTTTTATCGATATCGTATTGCAGACCGATTGTCGAAATCGGCTGCCAATAGTGATCTCGTACGTCAGACACGCCGCTATTGCCATGATACCAATATGGTAGTTGCAATTCAGCCTGTGCACGTAACTGATTGTTAACCTGATAACGGCAACCTGCATTCACACCTGCGCCGATACGAACGCCTTTACTAATACCGCGACCTGCCTGCGTCGTCCCTGATAAAAAAGCATAGCACAACTGCGATGGTATCTCGCCAGTACCCACATTCGGAGTTCCAAAGGCCCAAGACCAGCCCGACTCATAGCCCACACTACCTACTAGATGATCGGTACCATCCTTCTGCGAGCCATCATTGATGCGTGTCGCCTCGATACTTGCACCCCACGATTTTCCTGTCTTAGCAGAATTAACGGGATTAAAAGAACGACCGCGAATTAACGTGGCATTTTGCAAGACGATATTTTTTGGCTGATTGTCTTTATCACTGTCCGTGTCATATAGACGTAAGGTCGCAGCCAAGCCTTCTAAATTAAAAAACTGTGGATACCCTGAAGTGGAGTCTAGGGTGTCATGGAAGCCAGCTCTCACCCCAAGATCAATATAATCGTTATCACTGCGCTGCCCTATAGCAATACGGCTCAGGTTTAAGGGATGACGATCCACTGGATTATTATCCGACACAGCGATACGCCGCTGCTGCAATGTCTGACCATCGGCTAATATACTTGAGATAGGATTGAGCTGCGCAGATTTAATCTCGTTTATAGTCTGTTCTGCACTATTATGGTAGCCCAGTTGCTTACGTTGCTGCTTGCTCTCATTAAGCTGTGATTGGCGTAAGGTACTATCTGCTGGCGTGTAAATAGTACTGGCGAGCAAGCCCTCTTTATCAAGTAACTGCACCACATCCGAGGGAACGACGGCATACTGTAATCGACTTAATAAATGCTGCTGCGGGCGCACCACATCAATTAAGCGCAACACTTCAGACGCGCAATTATCTGTGGTGAAATAATAGGGTAGCTTCAAATCTTTGGTTTCCCAAACGTGCAACATAATTTGCTGAACTTCGCTCGGTGTCAGATCCAGCTGATAGGTCCACGTATCGCGCTCATCTCCTTGTAGATAATTAGCGAGCTTTTCAGGATAAGGGTCAATCTCAATAAGGCTATCATAAGCACCGATCACTGACTTGACAGAGTATGCCGGAAAGCTATCCTCAGGATTGCCATCTACCGTATAATTCAGCGCATAAGCGTGCTGGATTTGATTGGGATCGGCCGCGCTTTCTTTTGAGTCGATACGCAGCAGAGTATGAGCAAACGCTGAGAGCGGATTGTCTAAATACTCCTGTGCGAACATGAGGGACAGCTGCTCAGGTGCAATCGTTTGCATCCACTCATCTAGCTCTGGACAATCAACTTGTAGCGCTGGGTCGTCGATATTCAAGGTATCAGTTAGCCATTGTACTCGCGCAGGAAAACGGCACAGTACCGAGTTGCTATTGTTAACAGTCATCGCTGTTTCATTTGCAAGCGCAACGAGCATGGCATCAAGTTCCGCTGCTGAATCGCTGCGACCATTTTTACTTAAGAAAAAATCAGCATCATCAACCATGCTCGTTTGTTTTTTCTTACCAATTAACTTCTTTTGATCATCAAAGAAATACAATAACCGTCGCCAAGTTGTATGCTGTGCTAGATTCTTTGTTTCTGCCTGTTTGCGCCACACAGCTAGCAACGATTGGGTATTACCGTCTTTTTTACCTAGCATCGTTTGTGTACTTTGAACGTTTGCTTCAGCACCATTATATGGTGCGTTATTGCTAGGTGCGGTATCACTATTTATTGTCGTTTGTGGCTTATCTGCCAGCTCTCCTGTGGTAACTAGCAGTTCTGGCGTTGGCAAAAAAGCTTGTGCTTGTATAGAAAATAGTAATCCAGTGATAGCAAATGACAAACAAGCTCGTTGGCAAGTTGCTGTTAAGGTACAATCAACAGATAGAAAAGCGGGCTGTTTAGACATAGGATAAAACCTCAGATGTTATTATTCATACGCCGATTGCGTGATTAAGAATTGGAAAGTAATGCCTGCTGAGTCGTCAAATCAAATAACTTAAAAAGCCATATTCGCTTTAGACCGCTTAAGCATCCACGTCACTTTTGCTATTATTTTATAAAAAAGTGATCACAATAAATCATCTATAGCACATCTATTAGGGCGTGCCTAGAACTGCCTGAGCGATCAGCAGTGCCGACTTGTGAATGATCAACACGCCTTAGTACTATTATAAAAGAGAATATCATGACCACAGCAGCATCAATGACTATCAAAGACGGCTTACTATCTGCAGCCACATGGCTTGCGTCACCAAATAAAAATATGAGACCGACAGATATCAGTATCGACACTATTGTCATTCATAATATTAGCTTGCCACCCAATGATTTTGGCGCATGTAACTCTGATGGCATACCCTATGTAAAGGCGTTGTTTACCAATCAACTGGACTGGAATGCCCATCCTTATTTTAAATCAATCGAAGGGGCGGAAGTTTCAGCGCATCTATTTATTGAGCGCGATGGAACCATTACTCAGTTTGTAAACTTTAACGAACGCGCTTGGCATGCGGGTCGATCAAGCTATTTAGGTCGACCTGAATGTAATAATTATAGCATTGGCATCGAGCTTGAAGGGTCAGATTTTATGCCTTTCACTCAAGAGCAATACGATACGCTAGCACCAGTTATCGCAGCTATATATGATGCTTACCCCAAAACACGTCGTCATGTGACAGGCCATAGCGATATCGCACCAGGCCGCAAAACCGATCCCGGTGATTTTTTTGAATGGCCAAAGCTGCGTGAGATGGTCGCCCATAGCCTAATTGATAGCAAACTCTAAGTTATATTCCACACTCAATCCATTTATCTCGATTATGAAAATGCTATAATTCGTCAATTTTTTGACACCAGTAAGTCAGCAAACAACTTAGCAAAATAGGTTCTCATGGCAAAAAGTCGGTTATTTCGTTCAACTATGGTGGTCAGCAGTATGACCATGTTGTCTCGTATTTTAGGTCTAGTACGCGATATCGTATTGTTGGGTGCCTTTGGCGCTGGTGGTTTGATGGATGCTTTTTTGGTCGCCTTTAAGATACCGAACTTTTTACGCCGGCTGTTTGCAGAAGGTGCCTTCAGTCAGGCCTTCGTCCCTGTACTATCCGAATATAAAGAAAAATATAGCCTACAGCAGGTACAGATTTTAGTTAGCCGCACATCAGGTGCACTATTAATGGCTCTGTCCATGCTGACGGTAGTGGTTATCTTAATTGCACCTTGGGTCGTAACCTTGTTTGCGCCAGGCTTTGCGGATCAACCAGATAAGTTTGCGATTACGACTGAACTGCTGCGTCTGACTTTTCCTTATTTACTGTTCATTTCTATGACCGCTTTTGCGAGTGGCATATTACAAAGCTACGGACGTTTTGCGGCACCAGCGTTTGCCCCTGTGTTATTAAACTTGTGCATGATTGGCGGTGCGCTGATTTTTGCGCCTATGTTTGATACCCCTATCATGGCGCTCGGCTATGCGGTTGCTATCGCAGGTTTGCTCCAGTTTTTGATACAACTGCCGCAGCTATGGCAACAAAAGCTACTAGTTGCACCAAAGATAGACTTTCAGCATGAAGGTGTTCGCCGTATTTTAAAGCTTATGCTACCTGCTATCTTTGGTGTCTCTGTCACGCAGATTAATTTATTGCTCAACACTGTGTTTGCGTCATTAATGATTGGCGGTTCGGTGTCTTGGCTCTATGCTGCAGAGCGTATGAGTGAGTTACCGCTAGGGTTAATCGGGGTGGCGATAGGCACGGTTATCTTGCCAAGCTTGTCGAAAAGCGAGGCTCAAAAAGACGATGTAAGTTTTAAAAAGACCCTTGATTGGGCAGCACGCTTGATTATATTGGTTGGACTTCCAGCAGCAGCTGCCTTGTTTATGCTAGCAGATGTACTTATGCAGTCCTTATTCATGCGTGGTGAATTTACTTTACAGGATTCACAGATGAGTGCGCTGGCGCTACGGAGTATGGCAGGCGGTATCTTAGGGTTTATGTTAATCAAGATATTTGCACCTGCCTTTTTTGCGCGTCAAGACACCAAAACACCGGTGAAAATCGGTATTATTTCCGTGTTTGCCAACATGATTTTTAGTATTATTTTTATCAGTATCTTTTACTTTTTAGAGATACCGCTACATGGTGGTCTAGCATTGGCGACAACTGGTGCCGCATTTGTAAATGCAGGCTTACTGTATTACTTCTTACATAAGCGTGATATCTTCCGCTTTGGTAGCCACTGGAAAAAACTGTTTGCTCAGTTTGTAATGTCTACCAGTGCCATGGTTGGTATGCTTTATGTCATGCTACCCTACTTCCCTACCAATGATGCTCAGTGGAAACGCATAGTAGCTCTACTGATTATGTGTGCAGTAGGCGCGCTGGTTTATGGTGTGGTATTACTGGCCACAGGCTTCCGTCCTCGTCAGCTAAAGCACGGATAGACAGAGATAGAGCAGGTTTTCACTTACCAAACCAAAACAAGCTTGGTATGAGAGTTGACAATATACAATGCAAATAATTGCCATAATAGACAGTTAATCAATATTGAGGCTTAACAATGACTACTAGACAGCTAACCTTCCAACGTTTGCCACTCCTACTTGCCACAGGTCTGCTGAGCACTGGGTTGCTTTTGAGCGGTTGTAGCAAGGATGTAGATGCCGAGACAACAACCGATACCACAGAAACAGCGGATACTAGTAATGACACTGATACTAACAATGAAGCTAAAAGTGAGAGCGAACAAGCAGTTGACGGGACGCCAGATGCCACTGAGCAAAAAAGCCTACTAACCAATGATACCGAAACTGGCACACCAGAAGATACGGTTAAAAAATCACTAGACAGTCTGTATTACGGCGATGCAAAAGAAGCTGCTGGATACTACAAAGTAGACATGGAAAACTTCGCAGAAGAGCTCGCCAAGACCCAATACTCTTTCCAACAAACCGTCGATAGTGTCACCATCATTGATACTCAATACAATGATGATAAAACACGTGCTACCATCACTGGCGAGATATTGTTAAAAGGACAGAGTGAGCCGGCACCCTTGAGCTATGAGTTACAGAAAATAGAAGGACAATGGAAAATTTTAGGGTAAAGCACCACAGTGCCCGTCATTGATAAAATACTATCAATCTACTGTGGCGTTATCTCAGAAGTTTCAGTCTGACGACACAGCCTTACCTAGCATAACCACATCGGCTATAAAGCCCTCCATATCACAAACCTTTGGCATATAACCCCATTGCTCAAAACCAAGCTTACGGAATAGCCCTAAGCTTGGCTGATTATGGGCAAAAATAAGTGCAATGATGTTATGAATATCTAAATCTGCTGCTTGTGTGAGCATCCAGCGTGTCAATGAGCTGCCCAGTCCTTTTCCATGAAAGTCTTGATGCAAATAAATACTAATCTCAGTGCTAATATGGTAAGCCGTACGTGCATAAAGATCACTAAAACTGCCCCATGCCACTATCGGCGAACTCTCAGTCAGGTCATTACTTTCGCCAGTTTTGGTCACTGATCGAACGACATAAATAGGTCGTGTGGCACTATTTATATGTTCGTTAAACCAATCTTCACGTTCTGCACAGGTCACTGTTGCCAGATCAGCTGTTGCTTGTTTACCCGCAATACTCTGATTATAAATCGCCAAAATCTCTGGCAAGTCTTTTTCACTTGCACGCTGTACCGTAAATTTGTCAGTGAGGTTGTATTTAAGCAAGAGAGACGGCACAGCATCGAAGTCAACATCAGACATAAGGGCTCCATATTTATTTGATAGCATGACAGATAAAGGTTTTTAATGGTTTATTTCTAACGATAGCCATCAAAGAAAAGCAAGTATAAACCACCACATTCTTTTAAAATTATGGAACTGACAACGTTATACTTAAATTATGAGTAGACTATAGGATGTTAGTATAGCCATTTTACTTTATAATGACTGATTTTAGACACATCGATTTTTAGTATGGTGTGTTTTTCTTTTTTTATCGGGTCTTATCTATCATAGCTGAAAATTTATGAACACCTATTTTCTTGAGCAACTGATTGCATCGCCAAATATTTTGCCTGCAAATATTAGCCCAGTAGACCTAGCACCCTGTGTGTTGACTATCGGTAACTTTGATGGCGTCCATTTAGGACATCAAGCGATGCTTGCACAAGTCCAAAAAATCGCACAGACAAAAAACCTTGGCTCTGCTGTCATGATATTTGAGCCACAACCTCGTGAATTTTTTGCGCCAGACAAAGCACCTGCACGTTTGACCACTCTCGCTGAAAAACAAGCATTGCTAGCAGAATACGGTGTAGAAACTTTGATAGTGGCAGGATTCGATACAGAATTTCGCTCGCTATCAGCACAAGCCTTTGCAGACATTTTGGCACTGCGTCTAAACGTACAAGCATTAGTGTTGGGCGATGACTTTAAGTTTGGTCATGACCGTACAGGTGATAGCCAGTTTTTACGCAACTATGGCTTAGATGTGACTAATTTACATACGATCACTGACAGTAGTGATGAAGCGGCTCGCATTAGCTCAACTCGTGTGCGTGATTTATTGTTGGCAGGTGATATTCAAGCAGCCAACCGACTACTTGGTCGTGAATATGCAATTACAGGAGTGGTTGTCCGCGGTGATCAGATAGGTCGAACGATAGACTTCCCTACCGCAAATATTGATTTGCAGCGAATAAAGCCTGCTTTACATGGTATTTTTGCAGTCGATGTGGTGAGTCTTGATAATGATGGTAATGTAATAGCGGATGGCTTGACGTTATCTGCCATTAATGGTCAAACGGGTATAGCAGGATTGCGTGCTAATAGTTTATTTGGTACAGCCAATATAGGCACTAGACCCTCTGTAGATAAAAAGCAGAATTGGCGCTTAGAGGTTCATTTCCCAGAGCTACAAGCGGATTTATATGGCTTAACTTTACAAGTCCGATTTTTGCATTACCTGCATGGTGAACGCCGTTATGATGGCTTAGAGGCATTGAAGACTGGTATTCATAATGATGTAAGAGAATTGATCGAGTGGCGAGCCAATCAACCAACTCATTAGAGCAAATATCTACAGCATAAAAAAACCCACAACATAAATATTTGTGGGTTTTTCATAAGATACGATTGCTTTCTTAGCTAGGCATCTGGATGCATACGTACATTTAGCTCATCAATAACTTCTACCCATTCCGCATCTTTTTGCCATTCTTCTTGCAAAAACATACGCTGAGTATCAGTCCAAACACTAGATTCTATCAATTTCTCGTTTTTTGGCAATTGATGCTTTTCGATAAAACTATTAATTGCTTCATCTGAGCTATCAAGTCCTAACTGTTCAAACAACTCATTCATAGTGTATTCAGGTTCGCCTAACATTGTTATTCTCCTTTTTAGTTATCAGTATAAACTCTGGTTTATATTTTGGCTTAACACCTTTATTGTAGCAAGTGGTTTTTCAAACACTGTTATCCAATGTTAATGCTTATGTTAATGTTGTTAAACCATAAAAAAGCCCTCACATTTAAGAGGGCTTTTTTAACTAAAAACGAATAATGCTAGATACTAACTTATGGTAGTAAGTGTGCTACTGCATCACGCTCTTCGCTAAGCTCTTGCTCAGTGACAGCCATTTTCTCTTTTGAGAAATCAGATGACACATCAACGCCGTCTACGATAGACCAGTCGCCGTTCACACAAGTGCATGGGAATGAGTAAATTAAACCTTCAGAGATACCGTATTCACCGTTTGAGTAAACACCCATTGATACCCAATCGTTTTCATCAGTACCAAGTGCCCACGTACGCATGTGTGCGATAGCAGCGTTAGCTGCAGATGCAGCAGATGATGCACCACGTGCTTTAATGATTGCCGCACCGCGTTGTTGTACTTCTGGGATATAAGTACCTTCGTACCAAGTACGATCAACCAAGTCTAATGCTGGTTTGCCATTAACAGTGCAAGCGGTTAGATCAGGATACTGAGTTGATGAATGGTTACCCCAGATGATCATGTTTTTCACGTCATTTACAGTGCTGTCAGTTTTGCCAGCCAACTGTGCCATAGCACGGTTGTGGTCCAAACGAGTCATTGCTGTAAAGTTACGTGGATCAAGATCTGGTGCATTACGTTGAGCGATTAGCGCGTTTGTGTTGGCAGGGTTACCTACAACCAATACTTTAACATCACGGCTTGCTACGTCGTTTAATGCTTTACCTTGCGCTGAGAAAATTGCAGCGTTGGCTTCTAGCAAATCTTTACGTTCCATACCTGGGCCACGAGGGCGAGCACCAACTAACAAAGCGTAATCGATATCTTTGAATGCAACGTTTGCATCATCAGTTTGAACGATGCCCGCTAATAATGGGAATGCACAGTCTTCTAATTCCATAACCACACCCTTTAGGGCGTCAAGTGCTGGAGTGATTTCAAGCAACTGCAAAATAACTGGCTGATCTTTACCTAGCATTTCACCAGAGGCAATACGGAATAGCATCGCATAACTGATGTTACCAGCGGCACCGGTAACGGCAACACGTAAAGGCTGTTTCATTGACATTGAATACTCCCTATTTGATTATTAGATAACTCATGATTCTAATTGATAGTTGTAATTAGTGATTATCATTTTAGATATCGACTTGTTTGCTGCTGATGCTTAATAGCAGCTATAAACCGAGAGCTAGTGTAGCACTTCGTTTACTGAATCGTCTAGCAGCAATATCCACCTTACTCAGCACTATATTGTTACATTTTATACAAATGAATTTATTAAAAATACTCAGCGACCACCTGAAATAATAAATTTACTGCCACAACTATCTACCATGTTATGACAACGACCAAAATCAGCACCGTCATAACAAACATCAATCTCAGTTAATATGGACTGTTTTCGGCTACCTGCTTGACAAATAAGATCAACACTAGCCGATGACATGCCTTTATTAAGGCGTGTCATTTGACTGAGAAATCGCGACTTAGAAACCGTATAACTGTTGCCAGTATTGAGCTCATTCGGTAACTTCAATGCGCCAGCATAGTTAGTGATCTGCCGAAAATAGCTACTAGCACTGAGTGGGCTACACACACCAAACCGCTGCCATACTTGGCTGCGTACAGTGGTGTCAGGCATGATGCGGTTAACAACCTTTAACTGCAATGGTGTCAAACGAGGCTCGCTACCACGACCACAACGCTCACCATACCCCATGTCCAAGCCCGCTACGGTTAATGAGTAGCCTTCAAGACATTGACGCATACGGGCACGTGTTGGCTGCAGGCTACATAATGCTGGTGTCATTTCAATCATCAATACACGCTGCCCACTTTTAGTAGTACTGGCAGCATGGGCTGGTATCAGCACAATACCTTGCAATATCAACAATGCGCCAATGCTTACTGTAGTATTAAGTGTGCCAAAAGTTTTTTTGCCTACTAGGCTGGTATGATATTTATGCAAATTTTTGATGGATTGAATCGATGAATGGATCTTTAACTGACTTAGATATGGCAGCCGTTTAGATAGCGAGTGCATCTGCATCTGAGTAGATGAGTGAGGCCTAACTTTCGATAGCAGATACAGATTGAGATATTTTTTGATCATAAGGGCTGAAGACATCTAGCAGTGATAAAACATGGGCTATCGCTTAGGAGCCAGTATTTGGAACACAAACACTCGTAATACTAAGCATAGAGCTAACAAAGAACATAAATAACGGTTTATAAACATCAATAGAAAACACTGATTAAAGCCATGTTAACAAAACGTTTTTTTTAATCTATAGCAAAAACGTAAACATAAGCTAAGTTCCACTCCTACAGTCAAGAAATAACTTAGCTTAAACTAAAAAGACTGAGCCCTGTGCAATACAGAACCCAGTCCTTGAAGTAAATGTACACTGCCTAAGATTTTGAGGTCATCTCATCGCTCGTTCATGGTTTTTTACACATACAGCGTAATTAAATATTAAAGCCGCTCTCTATCAGTACAAACTTCTTAAAATGCAGCAGGCACCGTACCCATACGCTGACTAATCGGCTTACTACGACCTAACAAGTTGCTATAGATCGTTGCATTTTCCATCACGTGCTTCACATAGTTGCGCGTTTCAGGAAAGGCAATCGACTCAACGTATTGATCAGCTGCGAGCGAGCCATAAACTGGTTGCCAACGTTTGGCATTATTAGGTCCAGCATTATAACCTGCGGTGGCTACGACAGGCTGACGATTCAATTTACCTAAGATATCACCCATATACCATGTACCATAACGAATATTGGTATCACCACTATTGGCACGACTGGCACTATACGTCTCGCCTAAGTTGCGAGCAATATATTTTGCGGTAGCGGGCATGACCTGCATCAAGCCACTAGCGCCAACGTTTGAGCGAGCAGAGGTTACAAAGCGACTCTCTTGACGCATAATGCCATAAGCCCACTCTGGATCAATACCTGCTGATTGGCTGTAACGAACCACGGCATCTTGGTGCGGCATCGGATGCGATAGCGCTAAACTATCCACTTTATCGGTATTATCAATCGCATAAATTGCACGATCAAGCCAGCCCATATCGTAAGCTTGACGAGCAGCAGCAATAATTAAATTTTCATCACGGTTGTCACGTGCCACTTTTACCGCCCAATTCCACTCACGATTTGCATAACCACGACTAGCATCGGAGTTATATAACGCAAAAGCACGAGCAAAGTTAGCATCTTGCATAACACGTGCACGATCTGAATTACTGACGTTTGGTAAGTTTTGACCACCCAACTTACTAGCATCAAAACGCTGACCAACTTTATCTTTTGCCATTAAACCATAGTAGTCGTTGCTTTTTGCTAGATTTTGATACATCTTCTTCGCGGTATTACGTTTATTAGCATCACTTGATTGCTCATACGCACGGGCTACCCAATATTGCCACTGATTGCTTTTTTGAGTATCGCTATCCATTTTGGAGATGGCTTCGACCACATCATCCCAGCGACTGAAGCGAATGGCTGCCATGGCATAATCTTCGGCTTCTTCAAAATTAAAATCGTTATCTAAGCTATTGCGAAACCAGTCAACCGCCTCGACATTAAAGCCATCATCGGTATTGTGGTTCATACGCTGCACGCCAATGATACGATAGGCATAACGACGGGTATCATCATTCAACAGTTTGGTCGAACGTTGATTGTCTTGCTTGATATCAAACTCTAACTGTAGTGCCGCCTCACGATACGACTTATCAGCAACACGACCTAACGCATACATATAGAGATACTGATTGATCTGACTGGCAGGCTCTCTAGCAAAGCTGCTAAAGAAAGAAGATGGATTTAGCTGAATCTCACTCAATGCAGAATAAGCAATTGGTGTGCCAAGACGTGAGGATAACGCCATGATGTCACCTGTCTTCCCTTTACGCAGCATGCGTTTTAGGCGAGAAACACGATCCTGATCGCTGATTAATGCGTTATTATTCATCTCCATCGCGAGCTGATCGCACAAAGCGGGCTGTTTTTTTGTCGTCAGCCAGACATCGGACTTCGCTGCCATCGCACGCATGGTATCACCGCCATTATTGAACCCAAGGGCAACTGCGCAGCGCTCGCTCGCATCCGCATTGGTAATCAAATTCGCCACTTGGCGTACTGAGGCATAATCGTTAGAGGCAGCCTTGGTCTCAGCAAAATCAGCAACCAATTTTTCTGCCATAACCGTATTAGGGTATTTACGAACAAACTGTGAAACGGCCGCCGCACTTTGCGTATTTAGATCCAAATTCATACGCCAATATGTCGGATACATGGCAAACAAACCGCCACTCATTGACTGTTCATATTTATAAAGTGCGCTAACATCACCTCGCTCAGCTGCAATTGCTGCCGCTGTGAAGGAATCCGCACCACTGTTTGGTTGATAGTTATTTTCTTGCTGGTAACGCTCATTATCACCCCAGGTCAGCTCTGCACAAGCGACTTGTGATAATCCTAGCGCACTCGCTGCCGTTGCCAAACTTAGTACACTCACTCGTCTCAGCCTACCTGCTTTAAAGTACTTTGAAGTAGGCTTTTGACTGGTTAACTCTCTATCCTTGGTGCTATGAGCAACGCGCAACTTTGTCATATTGACTCTCTTTATTAACTCTCTAAAACTATATGAACAGCGGTTTATAACATACCGCTAAAGGGGGTTATTTATCATACTATACTCGTTGCACTTTCAACCATTACCTTTACTTTTGTTAATAAATAGGACAGCACGGTGTAACATAGGAATGGTGTTGCTTGAGCATTTTGCCAATTGTACTACTAATTTTAGTAAGCAATTGATACTGTTATAAATAATTAATAATAACTACCACTAAGCGCCGACGCTAATTTTTCACATTGGCAGAGGGTTGTGATAAAATACGCCACCTGTTAATCGGCTACCCTGCTATATTTTTAGTCAATCATGGACTTATCCTTATGAGTGTTACTGTATTCAATCCCCGCATCAATGACGCTGCCGTTGCCAAAACAACTGCTGCTGCGCCTGCTGTCACTGCACTCAAAGAAGCAAGTTCAGCCCAATCGCCAGTCGATAAGCCAGCAACCAAAAAAGTCTTTGTGACCACACAAGGCTGTCAGATGAATGTCTATGATTCTGATAAAATGCTCGATGTACTCGGCGACTCACATGGTATGGAAGTCACGCATGATATTGATGAAGCCGATGTATTGTTAATGAATACCTGCTCCATTCGTGAAAAAGCACAAGAAAAAGTGTTTTCAGAATTGGGTCGCTGGCGCAAATTAAAAGAAAAACGCCCAGACTTAGTCATTGGTGTGGGTGGCTGTGTGGCATCACAAGAAGGCGATAATATTCAAAAACGCGCGCCATATGTCGACATGGTATTTGGTCCACAGACATTACACCGTCTACCAGAGCTATATGATCAATCAAACGAACAACGCGATATTGCCCCAAAAAACCGTATCGGCACGATTGATATCTCGTTCCCAAGTATCGAGAAGTTTGATTTCTTACCTGAGCCAAGGGTAGAAGGATTTAAAGCTTTCGTTTCTATCATGGAAGGCTGCTCAAAGTATTGCTCATTTTGCGTGGTGCCTTACACCCGCGGTGAAGAGTTGTCGCGTCCACTTGACGATGTATTAGCAGAAATCGATAACTTAGCAGCGCAAGGTGTGCGTGAAATCAATCTATTGGGTCAAAACGTAAACGGTTACCGCGGTGAAAAAGATGACGGCAGCATTTGCCGCTTCGCTGAGCTGTTGCATTATGTGTCGCATGTCGACGGTGTGGAGCGTATTCGCTATACCACCAGTCATCCGCTAGAGTTTACGGATGACATCATTGATGCTTATGCACAACTGCCAGAACTGGTATCGCACCTACATCTACCTGTACAAAGTGGCTCCAATGCTATCTTGGCTGCGATGAAACGCAACCATACGATCGACGTTTATATCAATCAGATTAATAAGCTTAAAGCCATTCGCCCAGATATTCACTTGTCGAGCGACTTTATCATTGGCTTCCCTGGCGAGACAGATCAAGACTTCCAAGACACATTAAACTTAGCAAAAGAATTGAACTTCGATCACTCGTATAGCTTTATCTACTCTAAGCGTCCAGGCACGCCAGCGTCTGAGTTGCCAGATGATGTGAGTTTCACCACTAAAAAAGCACGCTTGGCGGAGTTCCAAAAAGTCATTATTGATTCGACTCTAGCAAAAACCCATGAAATGGTCGGCACTACGACACGCGTATTGGTTGAACAAATCGCCAATCGCCACCCTGACTGCTTAATCGGAACGGCAGATAATACTCGTACGGTGATGTTCCCTCATGATGTTGAGCAAATGGATGAGATGTTGGGTAAGCTCGTCAGCGTACGTATTACTGATTTCGTCAGCCCGCATATGGTCAAAGGTGAGTTAATTGAAGTATTGGCGTAACGGTTAAATTATAAATTTGAGTAAGAATAAAAAAGCCGTTCACTATAATAGCGAACGGCTTTTTTGTGCGTGAATTTTGACTGTTATTGTTCAGCCAACCAATCCGTCTGACGCAAACGCTGCTTGGTCTCACGGCGACGTTTTTTGCGGACGATATCGATATCCTCCTTTTCGTGAATACCGCCTTTTCTTAATAGTGGATCCAATGCCAAATAGTTGCGCGGCTTGACTGTGCCTAGCGACTGCTGAACGCCTGCGTCAGCTTGTTGCTCTAACTGCCGTTCGATTTGTTTGGCCTTTTTTAATGTTTGTTTTAAGCTCATTATCTTATCCTTTATTCTTTGCTATATCTTCTATAGCCTTTAATTTTTGTGGCATACCTTTACCTGTAGCCATCAAAACGTCATGGTGATTGCTACAAACGAGCCAGTCATACTTTTTAGAAACAAAATAGCACTCGTCAAAGAAACAGGTTTCATCGAGTATTTTTATTATTGCCTCAATTTTGCCCTCGTAAAACCAGATTTTAGAACGTTCCTTAAACGTTCCTGTTATAGCAAACCAGATACTCTCATTGGGCTTAATCAAACGTAACAGATAACTCTTGAGAGAGTCTTTGACTTCCATTGAATACGTTTCTTGTATCAAGTTTTGCCATAACCAAACTGAACGGCTTTTACCATTTTCAATTTTGCAAAAGGTTTGATAAATCCGCTCTTCTATACCTTTATAATCATCGTAAGGGGTGAGAACTCGAAAAGATTTATCCGTTAGATTCAACTCTGTTTTCAAGCGCATCATCTCTGCTCGTATATCAGCCCACTCTTTTGATTGAGATCTTTTTTTACCATTTTTATTGATATAAGGATAATTTCTCATAATTATCTCCTCAATTTGATCTTGTCTTATGGCTGCTAACCGTCAAAACAAGATCAAGTTTTATATAAAAAATCTAACCCTTAATACACATGACTTGCTTCAGCGTATGTACCACTTCGACCAAATCAGCTTGATTGGCCATCACTTCATCAATGTCTTTATAAGCGCCAGGTATTTCATCGATCACACCTTCGTCTTTACGACACTCGACGCCGTCAGTCTGTGACTTTAGCTCATCGATAGTAAATGCTCGTACAGCCTTGCCACGGCTCATTTGGCGACCTGCGCCATGTGAGCATGAGCAAAACGACTCAGTCGCGCCAAGACCACGTACGATAAAAGACTTTGCACCCATGGAACCTGGGATAATACCAAGCTCACCATCATAAGCACTGATCGCCCCTTTACGGGTCACATAGACCTGTTCGCCAAAATGCACTTCTTCATTGACATAATTATGATGACAATTGATGGCTTCTTTGGTCAGCTGAAACCGTGGTAACCCCGCTTGTGGCGACTGTAATGCCTTAATCACTAAGCGCATCATCTCACGGCGGTTCTCTAGCGCATAATCCTGTGCCCAGCCCACCGCTTCGACATAATCAGCAAAGCTATCAGACCCTTCAGCAAAGTAAGCCAAATCACGATCAGGCACATGACCAAAACGCGATTGACGCTCTTTTTTTGCCAGATTGATAAAATAGCGACCGATACAGTTACCAATACCGCGACTGCCCGAATGTAGCATTACCCAGACATCTTTGTTTTCATCCAAACACAGCTCAATGAAATGATTGCCACCGCCTAATGTGCCCAGCTGCTTTGCCCACGTACGCTCAAAACCTTTGAGCATCTTTAGCAAGCCCGGATGCTTGTCAGTAATTGGCTTTAGACGCCTTCCTAACGGATCAAGCGTTGAGTTCTTGGCTTGAATTTGTTTGTGCATATTAAAACCGACTGGCACTTGCTGCTCCACTATCAACCGCAATGATTTCAAGCTATCAGGCAGATCACTTGCCGTCAGGGACAAGCGTACTGCGTTCATACCACAGCCGATATCGACACCGACCGCAGCAGGAATAATTGCCGACTTGGTCGGAATCACGCTGCCGACTGTGGCGCCTTTACCAACGTGTACATCAGGCATCACCGCAATATGCGAGTGTACAAACTCCAGCTGAGCCAAATTGCGTAGTTGCTGCATCGCCCCTTGCTCAACATCCGAGGTGTAAATCTTGACTGGTACGCCGTGTTTACGGTTTTCATTTAATACTAATTGAATGCTCATAGTTTTTTATTTCCATTTTATTTTTTTTATAACCATATAGTATTTTTTTGACTATTATTATTTTTAGACATTACTTACCTATCTCAATTAAACAAAACGTTTAATAAGAAAATTATTTAATAACTCATAAAATTTAGACAATAAAATACCGTTTTTTATTAGTTATAAAACTAATAAAAAATATGGTTTATTTATAATGGACGTTTTAAAGAAGGGTGATATAAATCAAAACCGTCAGCCACAGCGTAAATACTATACGCATGGAAAAGCAACAGCTAAACCATAGCCTGAGTCGCTTTATTAGCAATAACGATAAAGAGGAATGTTAGATAAACAGACAACAGTAGGTGCAAAATCGCTTAACACGCTTGCAGAGCAATCTTGGACAATGGACTTAGAAAAGGGATAAATTGGGCAGATATAGCAAGTTGTTATTTGATAATCATAGATAGAAAATCAATGTACAACTGACTTACAAGCTTAGCCACACCTTTGCGAAGTCGTCATTGCTGTCAGGTAGTTTACACATTCAATCTTTAAAAACGTCTTAATAGTTAAATAGGACACGATGATTCCTCCATAGTTGTGGCTAGTTGTCATAGATGACAGTAGCGGATTAATTGGGACAATTTATCGCTTGTAAAGACAAGCGCTATAAATCAATGAGGTAATAATAACGATTTAAAAATTAAAGTCAATAATTAATTTATATTTTTATAGAAAAAACATAGGATACGTACATTTAATTAAGCGCTTTAATTTAAAGTTATATTATTTTTTAAACCATTAAACTTTTGAATACTTCAGCCAATAAAGCCGCAGCAATAATAATAAATATCACCCCGCAACCACGATTGAGCCAAGCCAAACGATTACCTATATCGAGCCAACTTGCTAGCTTCTTACCACCTAACGTATAGATAGTTTGCCAAATTGTCTCACTCAAAAACAGACCGATAGTGAGCAAGACATATTGCGGCCATAACGGCGCACTAAAATTGATGAATTTAGGAAAAAATGCTGCAAAAAATAAAATGGCTTTTGGATTAGACAATGACACCCACACGCCCGTACGAAATAAGCGCGTATTGCTTGGTGCCATATTAACTGCTGCACTGGAGAGTGAGCGAGCCTGAGGCTTACCAAGCGTATCCTGACTGTCAGAAATGGAATATTCCGCCGCCACCTCCTCACTCATCTCACGAGCGTCTTTCATCAAGCTACTACTACTCGCATCACGCCACGAAGTGACGCCCAAATAGATTAAATATAATGCTCCTACTGCTTTGATAACGGTAAGCAACCAAGGCGACTGTCGACTGATGACATCCAATCCAAGCAATGTAGATAATAGTAGTATAAATAGACCAACACTCAGACCTGCCAGCGTCCATAGCGTTCGTTTCACCCCATAATTCATACCATACTGAAATGCTAGTAGCATATTGGGGCCAGGAGTCGCTGAGATAAAAAATGTACTCGCGAAAAACACTGCAAACAGATGCCAAGACATCAACCAACCCCTTACCTTGTCGTTTCAAATAAACTGGATAACATGTAACAAAACACACCGCCATTGAGACGGTGTGCTATATACTCATCTATCTTACAAATAACGCTTCTACTGCTGCATAGGCTACTGAGCCGTACAGCTATCTAGCAGTTTCTGTAAAAACTCATCGCAGCGCGCTATTTCACTTAGCTCAACATACTCATCTGCTTTGTGTGCCTGCTCAATACTACCAGGGCCACAGATAATCGTTGGTATACCCCCATTGGTAAACTGCCCACCTTCAGTCGCATAAGCAACCTTGTGGCGCTCATGATCTTGAGTCAGTGCAGCTACCAGTGCTTGCAGTTCGGCACTGTCCTTATCGGTCATTGCCGGTACGCTGACTTCTCGTAACAGCTCAATACCCGTCTCTGGTGCACGTGCTTGCATTTGCTGTGTCAGCTCATCGACCTTTGCTTGAATCGGCACTAGGATATCGTCTTGGGTCATATGAGGTAAGTTCCGATAGTCAAAGGTAAACTCACATAGATTAGGAACGATATTGGTCGCGGTACCACCCTTTATCGTACCGATAGATATCGTTGAATAAGGCACGTCAAACAGTGCATCTCCATCATCACGAGTACTGAGCGTTTCTGCCAATGTATCGACATAACCAACCAATCGACTGGCATAACTGATGGCATTAACTCCTTGCGCTGTCAGCGATGAATGTGCGGACTTACCATGTACGCGGCAACGATAAACCGCAATGCCTTTATGCGCGACCACCATCGCCATATTGGTTGGCTCACCCACAATACAGTAATCAGGCGTAATACCGCGCGCTTTTAGGTCTGCTAAAATCAATGGCGCACCTAAGCAGCCAACCTCTTCATCGAACGACAATGCCAAATGCAGTGGACGACGTAGCTGACCCTTGTTTGACAACTGAACGGCCTGTGGCAATAAATTAAGCGCACAAGCGATAAAGCCTTTCATATCGCAAGCACCGCGCCCATATAACCGATCACCGCGAATCGTCGCATCAAACGGTTCTGACGCCCAATCCTGCCCATCGACAGGTACTACGTCTGTATGACCAGAGAGCACGAGGCCGTGATTAACCTTGTCGCCATCCTCTCCTGCTGGCACCGTGACAAACAAGTTAGCTTTGTTTTTAGCCTCATTAAAAGTCAGGTTCACCATGAGATTCAACTGCTCACAGTAGGCTCGCACATCTTCGATCAAAGCCAAGTTCGAATAGCGACTGACCGTATCAAATCCTATCAAACGAGAGAGCCAATCTATACTGTTTGCAGGATAACTGGCATGAGACATAGTCTGCCTATCATTATCGTTACTGTCATTTATAGCCATAAAACATCCTTATTTCTATGTGCCCGCTTCGCCTTATGAAGGGCTATCTTGATTCATAATATCAATCACTGGTGGCATTGGTTTTGGCAGATTACCTTCTGCTTGTAACTCTTTGGTCGTCTTAGCATCGATAGCCAGCCCAGAAATCAAAGCAATGTCTTTGACAGACTTGCGTTTACGGGTAGCAAAGATAACTGGCACCATACGCGCAAATTCATAAATATAAAGATAAGACTCTTCGCCACCTTCAAAATCTTCATCATCTGCTAAACGAATACTTCCAATCTTTGCCAAATCCGATAGCATCTCGTTTTCGTCTGCGCTAATATTGCAATCAGTGATACCAAAGCCTGTCATAAAGCCATTAGCCCACTGTTTCAAGGCTATCACACGCTCGTACAAGTCATGTTCATCATCAGGTATCAGTGGCATATAAGCGTAAGCATCGTCTTTGTCTTTCAGTTGAAAAACAGTGTCTTCTGCCTCTTCGGTTAATAACGTCAGTGCAGACTCTGGTAATGCCGCAAAGCTCAGCTCTTCAAACACCTGAGCCCATACTGCCTCATCTGGTGCATTGCAAGCTGTCATCAGCCCTGTCATCAAGCCATGTACCTCACTAATAGACACGTCGTTCCAGTTGTCAAACGCGGTCAGCCAAGTATTCCAGCCAGAGATATTGTCATTCATAATAGATGTCCTAGTGATTGAATATTACTTAAAAGAGAAGGAGAAAAAGAAAGCAAAAAATAAAAAGACCGAACTTAATATGTGAATTACTTTGTTAATATAGATATTATGCGGTCACCTATGGCATTATTAAACGCAGAGAACAAAATTCATTCACGCTTACTTGTTAAGGATAAAAACTGACTATGTATGACCAACTTAAAATATTAGAAAAAATGGTACTCGACATCAAAAAACAGTATCAGCTTGTCAGTGCTGAACTTAGCAGCCTCAAAAAAAATCCTGTCGTCGACCCACAGGAACTTACGGCTCTGAGAACCAAACTACAAACCAGCCATACAGAACGTGAAGGAGCCAAAAAACAACTGAACGATCTAGACAAACGCTATCAAAACCTGGCAGAAGCACATCATATGATTGGCGAAGAGCAGGACAAACTACAAAAGCAAATCAGCCAGTTACAACAAAAAAATAGCGAACTACAGCGGCACAATGGTGAATTAAAGCAGCAGTATAGCGATATCAAACAACAAAACATTGAACTACAAAAAAAGAACCAACTAGCGGCTGAGCGCACACAAGTCGTACTAAAACGATTAACCCATATTGATCAAGTAGAAGGGTAATAATTAAGAGCAATCAACCATTGATTCTTATAAATTAAGCCAAAATTATAACGGTAATATTTTTTATTACTCACCTTACTGACCAGACATTGTAGGATTTATCATGACCGATGACCACAAAAAATCTATAGAAAAACAGCTACCAAAAAATCAGGCAACAAATCGTGAGTTAAAACCACAGAGAGCAACAGCAACTGCCTCAATCAGACCAAGCACTTCTATTCAACCAAGCGCTAAGACAAAAACAAATGCTGAACCACAAATCAAAAAAGTAGATATTGCTATTGCTGGAGTTACCTATCCAATCTATTGTCCCGTACACGAACAAGAAGAGCTACATTCAGCCGTTTCTTATATTAATGACTACGCACTAGATCTCAAGCGAGATGCACCCAGTCTCAACCAAGAAAGCCTATTGGTATTATGCTGCTTAAACCTTTACGAAAAAATCCATGCTAATCAAAAAACGGAAGAAGATCGCAAACAGCAAGACATACAATCTAAAGTGTTACTTAACAAAATCATCAAGGATGCGCATTCCATTCTGTAGACAAATAGAACCTTTAAAAACAAGCGCCTAGCCTATCAAAGCGAAGCGCTTTTTTATGTTCAATCAAAAACACATCAATCTAAACCTATTTAATGATTAGCGTTATAAACCTTTCCAGCATGAAAATCAGCTTGATGCTCATAATTGCAAAAAAACAACTGCTGACTGACTTCGGTATTACTATCTGCTGGCAAGTTCGGCTTGGTTTCAAGTACACCGCGATATTCAGCCAAGCTATTACCACAAAAATTACACTGCCGTGGCGTGGTCACATCACCTTCTTTTGGCATCATGCTTTTGGGTGGACGTGGGTACATAAACTTATAAAAAGCCCACATCGACGCCCAAATAATAAGGATTACAATAATAACAGCAAACACGGCAGTACTCCTTGGATGAGGATTGACTATATAGTTGAGTTCAAATAATTTCGATACAAGGAAACCGAGTGCAAGCTATACATTAGTATGGTCAGCGAGGGTGACGATGTAGCGGATTTATATGGATTTGACTATAGTATAAAACAACCATCAATTATGACGATAGAATATTAACTTGGCGAGCTCCTTAAGTGCCATTATACAGCATAAAAAACTGGCCACTTTGGGCCAGTTTCTGTATCAGATAATACGTCATACGTTTATTAATTCGTACTTATATCGGTATCGAAAAATTACAGCTGTAACTCACTGATATCAGCCACAGTTAAGAATAGCGCACGAACTTGCTTTAACAATGCCAAGCGATTGTTTTTTAGTGCAGCATCTTCACTATTCACCATGACATTATCAAAGAATTGCGTCAATGGCTCGTCTAGACTGGCAAGCGTTTGCAATACTTGTGTATAGTCAGCTTGTTCTAGCAGCGGTTGTACCGCTGTTTGCGCTTGCTGCACACTGGCATATAAATTTTGTTCAGCAGGCTCAGATAACAAGGCCTCATCAACATTATCAGCCACGCTTACTTCTGACTTAGCTAATATGTTGGCAACACGTTTGTTCGAATCGGCTAGCATTGACGCTTGTGACAGCTCACTAAAGGCTTGTACCGCACGAATACGTTGATCAAAATCTAGCGGCATATGCGGATTAATTGCTTGCACGGCTTGGATGGTATCAACGCTTACGCCTTGCTCAGTATACATGGCACGATAGCGTGAGTTTAAGAATGCCATGACTTGGGTAAAGGTATCACCCATTTTGGCAATTTTACTACCGTCTGCTGTACTATAACCTTTAATAGCTTGCTCAACGAGCGCGACCAAATTAATCGGTAACTGTTTTTCGATGAGAATGCGCAGGATACCAATCGCTGAACG
Organism: Psychrobacter sp. AOP7-B1-24; assembly: GCF_052376215.1. NCBI lineage: Bacteria > Pseudomonadati > Pseudomonadota > Gammaproteobacteria > Moraxellales > Moraxellaceae > Psychrobacter > Psychrobacter sp. AOP7-B1-24. Next base: position 6,608 of record NZ_JBQSVL010000015.1, on the reverse strand, counting down.
ACGTAAGCTAAACGGATCTTTTGAACCCGTCGGTGCTTGGTCAATCGCAAAAATACCAATGAGCGTATCCAAGCGATCTGCCAATGCCAAGCAGATGCCAATCGGCGTCTGTGGCAATACATCACCACTGAATTTAGGCAAGTACTGCTCTTCTAAACTGGCTGCTACGGCTTCAGGCTCATTATTGAGGCGAGCATAATAAGTACCGGCGATACCTTGTAACTCTGGATACTCACCAACCAATGAGCTGGCCAAATCAGCTTTAGACAAAATAGCCGCACGTACCGTTTCATCGATACTAATATCACGCCCTTGCTGTTGCAGCAAGGCAGCAATAAATGCAGCAAGCTTGGCGATACGCTCAGACTTTTCCCAAATTGTACCCAGTTTATCTTGGAATACACGGTTTTTGAGACTCTCTGTCAATGCAAACAATGGCTGCTTTTGATCTTGTAAAAAGAAAAACTCTGCATCAGCCAAACGTGGACGTACGACCTTCTCATTACCTTCGATGATTTGATTGGGATCTTTTGACTCAATATTGGTAATAAAGATAAAGTAAGGCTGCAATTTTCCGTCTTTATCCGTCAAGCAAAAATATTTTTGATCGGCTTGCATGGTAGAGATAAGTGCTTCTTGTGGTACTTGTAAGAAACGCGCCTCAAAGCTAGCACGTAGAGCAACAGGGAAATCAACCAATGCCGTCACTTCATCTAACAATGCCTGCGGTACGATAGCATCTGAGTTGACTTCGTCCGCTAATGCTTTGACTTGGTTTTTGATAAGCATTTGACGCTTATCAAAATCAGCCACAACTTTTAAGCCATCGAGCAAATCTTCATAGTCATTGGCGTGAGCAATATCATGGTAGTCAGGGCTGTGGAAGCGATGACCACGGGTTTGCGTACCAGCCTGATGTCCTTGGACGGTGGCGTCAATGACAGTACTGTCTTGCATTAACACAACCCACTGTACCGGACGCACGAACTCATTACGGCTTGCACCTGAGCGCATACGCTTAGCAATCGGCAGCTTGTCTAATGCTGTTTGAAAAATGGTGGGTAGCAATTCAGTCGTCGCCTGACCCTGAATGGTCTGCTCATAACCGACATAATCACCCTTATCAGTATTGATCGTTATTAACTCACTGGCCTCAATACCTAAGCCTTTGGCAAAACCCATCGCTGCACGTGTTGGATTACCATCAGCATCAAAGGCTGCTTTGATCGCGGGACCACGTTTTTGCTCACTACGATCAGGTTGTTTATCGCCAATACCCTGAATCTGAATGGCCAAACGGCGCGGTGCAGCAAAAGCCTTGATACTATCAAAGCTAATGTCAGCTTCTTTTAATTGATCAACAACACTTGCTTGCAATGCATCACGTAATGACTTTAAGCTTTTTGGAGGTAGTTCTTCACACCCCAGTTCAAATAAAATGGTACTCATGGGATGCTCCTATTTATTATTAGTAGATTGCTTGTTACCTGAGTTTTCATCTGCCACATCTTGTTTTGGCAAATACTTATCAAGTGCTGCTTGACGATGTGCCTCGTCAGCCAGTGGAAAACCTAACTTAGCACGTGCTTCGACATAACCAAAGGCTACTTTACGCGCCAGTGTACGTACGCGCAAAATAAAGCGCTGACGTTCTGTGACCGAAATTGCACCGCGAGCATCAAGTAAATTAAAGGCATGCGAAGCTTTTAGCACCATCTCATAGGCTGGTAGTGGCAAACCTTCCGTGACCAGCTTATCTGCTTGCTGCTCATAAAAATCAAACATCTGACCCATCATTGGCACATCAGCGTGCTCAAAGTTATAGGTCGACTGCTCAACTTCATTTTGATGAAAAACATCGCCATAAGTAACACGACCAAACTCACCGTCTGCCCACACCAAATCGTAAACACTATCGACGCCTTGCACATACATCGCCAAACGCTCAAGACCGTAAGTAATCTCACCAGTTACTGGAAAACACTCAATACCGCCTACTTGCTGGAAGTAGGTAAACTGCGTGACTTCCATACCGTTTAGCCAAATCTCCCAACCAAGACCCCACGCACCTAACGTTGGTGATTCCCAGTTGTCTTCGACAAAACGCACATCATGTACTAATGGGTCTATACCAATGGCTCTCAACGAATCTAAATACAACTCTTGAATATTAGGAGGATTGGGCTTTAACACTACTTGAAACTGGTAGTAATGTTGTAAGCGGTTTGGATTATCACCATAGCGACCATCGGTAGGACGACGAGATGGCTGCACGTAAGCTGCATTCCAACGCTCAGGACCTAACGATCGTAAAAACGTCGCTGTATGAAAGGTACCCGCACCGACTTCCATATCATACGGCTGTAAAACCACACAGCCCTTAGCCGCCCAATAATTCTGTAAGGTTAGGATCAAATCTTGAAAAGTCATCGGTTGAGACTCTTTTGCTTGGGATGTCATATTTTGGGTTGTCATAGTAAAGCCACTGTGGAATTAGTATTATTAAATAAAATATTGATAGCACTCGTATAGCCTATTTGGCAACGACTCTATTTGCCTGCTCACCTTACTAAAAATTGACTATTTTATCCATATTTACCGCAACTAATTTTATTATATTGACCCAAATATCTGGTTATATGACCCATATGTCACGGAAGCACGTTCTTATATCGATAATCATGATAAAAAAATACCCAAACGCGCGAGCATCTGGGCAGGAGGAAAAGCATGTCTGTAGCATCCTGATTAATCAGGCTTTTTGTTTTTTAATGGAGCTGCTTTTATTGGTAGGACTCGTTGGTTGCCTTTGGCATTACTATCCAAAGAATAATATAAATTAAAATACCAGGGACTGCTGCGCTCAATGATGAGATAATTACGAACAGTAATCTCACCCAAGTAGGCGACCAACCGACATATTCTGCAATGCCGCCCATCACACCTGCTAGCATACGATTGTTCTGTGAGCGATGCAATTTTGCTAATTTAGCCAAATCAAATACCTCTTTATTTTCTTTATTACTGTTGCTTATTTTTATCGTTTTTTATTTACAGTTATTTTGCTTATTTTTTATTTGCTTGTTTTTTAAACCTATTGATAATTTACTTTATATTTCTAACTTGAGATCCAGTATATCAACTCCTAAAACTAGATCTGTTGATGATGTACTAGTACTTTGTGAGTTTATGCTACCTAAGCTTGCCCTAATCTCTCATAACACCTCATAACTTACTGATTTTAAATATTTATTTCAAAATGTTTCAGAATGGATTTTGTTGCTAAACCCTTACGACTTTACTTTGCTGATTGTGTTATTTTTGGGCTTACTCAAATAGATAAATAGCATTATAGGAATAACTATGTACGATACTGGCTTAATGATTGGGCATTTTGAGCCTCTACATTTAGGACAAATGCGCAGTATTTTAGATGCGGCAGGACAAGCAGAGGTTCTGCATATTGTCATTACGGCACATCCTTCACCACATCCAGATTTCACCATCACTTTGCAAGATAAGGCGCGCTGGCTACAAATGGCTTGTGCCGACTTACCTTTTATTCATATTCATACCACCCATGAAATTGAGCTTCCGTTGCATGATAGCTTTGATGACGTAACGATCAATATTCCTCTTAGTAATGCTAAATTACAGCACTTGGCAGATGCGCTCAACTTACCAACAGACTCTGTATTATTCTTGGCAGAAAACCACCCATTAGCGCAACGTGATACTCAAAAACAACTAAAAATACCAGTAGTAACCACTGCACTGCAACCTGAATTTGACTCATTTGCTATCGCTCGCAACCCTGTTGCATATTGGTCAGCGATTCATCCACAAGCACGTCGAAATTATACTAAGACCGTTGCGATTGTTGGCGGTGAAAGTTCTGGAAAGACAACATTGGTACATAAGCTGGCCAACTATTATGGAGCCAGATTTGTACTAGAAATGGGACGACTGTACGTTGGTACAGATTTGGGTGGTAGTGAAGTTGCTCTACAATATAGTGATTATGCACCCATTACCCTTCATCATGCACAAGCCATTCGCGATGCTACTGCTGTTGCAACGGCACCTGTCACCATAATTGATACAGACTTTGTGACGACTCAAGCTTTTTGTGAAGAGTACGAAAATCGTACCCACCCTTTTGTATCAGCTTGTATTGACGAGTTTCATTTAGACCATACGATTATGTTGAGCAATAGCACACCATGGATTGATGATGGTATGCGCTCTTTAGGCACACCTGCAGCACGTGGACGTTTTGAGCAACGACTCATCGATATCTTTCATCGTCATAATATTCAACCTCACATGATTGATGAGACTGACTATGATGCACGTTATCAACAAGCATTACGTCTTATAGATCAAAATATCTATAATAAAAAATTATAAAATCAAAAACGTGGTAATACGAAAGATTTTGGTAGGTGTTACCGCTATTATTACTCATTTTAGGATGAAAACCTTATGCGTATTCAGTTACTAGATAACATCACTGGAAAGTGGGCGATGCAATGGATTATAACGTGGTTCATTTGTGGTGTGATTGCCTTATCTACAGGTTTTTGGTTCACCACAGACCACACTGCCCTTGACTGGTTTTATTTGGCAGTTTCATTCATCGGTTTGATTTGCGTGGTGTCACTATCTTTTCGCAAAAACATCATGGGTAATGGCTTTGGCATGGGCGCAACCGCCGGTGAAGTGGTGGTTCAAGCAACATCAGGTGCCGTGGGTTTGATGCTCGCACCACTTTTTAATTTCTTCACCCACGTCTATGGCATTTTCTATTGGTCAAAACATACTGACCCCGATGGTGACATGATACCTAAATCTGCGAGCAAAGCTGTTTGGTTGATTACCGCAGCTTTTATAATCATTGGGCTTGCACTGTTTCCTACCGTAAACGAATTATTGGCAAGCTATGGTTATGCAGTAGTTGAAGATGATAATAGTAAATTTTTAGGCTTCATTTCCTTTTTTTGGATCAATGTTATTGCTTTTGTACTATCCATCACAGCGCAAGCAGCCATGATTTTGCGCTATTCTTTTAACTGGTGGTTATGGATTATCGTCAATTTCGTTTGGCTCATCGTCAACCTTATGTCTGGCAACTATATTTTCGCCATTCAAACAATGATATATCAAATAAACTCTTTTATTGGCCTATATGAATGGCATCGCAGTGAACAAGGCTAATAGCTATATTCAACCAAATTAGCTTAAAAACACTTCAACAGTTTTAGGCATAAAAGTAAATAATGCCATCGGTTTTGACTGAGCCGTCTATCAGACCGTATGGTGATGTGCTCTGATTAATGATACAACTGATAGCAGTCCCTACCTAAACATTCAGATAGGGTTACATTTTCATTACTAACAAGGAGGTTAGTATGTCTCGCATTCAGCAAAAGAGGATGTCAAAACGCACACTAGAGCAGTGGCTTAGTGAGTATTCGGTCAGTCATCAAAACTTGGTTAATAAAAAAATTCATTGGCTATGTGTTCCAACCATTTTTATCAGCCTGTTAGGTGTCGGGATGTCACTCTCTGTCTGGTTTACCTTAGTACTTAGCGCCTTGGTTTTATTGTTTTATATGCAATTATCTACGCCACTATTCTTAGCCATGGGTATATTCATCTTACTATGCTTATCTGTGATGGCGCTGTTACCTTTAGGCTTCAAAGTTTGGGCAGGTATATTCATTGTCGCTTGGATCGGACAGTTTGTCGGTCATAAAATCGAAGGAGAAAAGCCTTCATTCTTCAAAGATCTACAGTTTTTGTTAATTGGGCCAGCATGGGTCGCCAATAGCTTAATGAGCCGCAAAAATAGTTGATATCATTTATATTTTTTGTCTTCTTAAATACAAAAATCGCTATCCAACCAACAGTTGGATAGCGATATTCGTATTACAGTTGTCTAAATAGCGTGAAGCGTAACTTGCTGTGTCTCTTTATCTATTGACTGTCTTTCTAAGACAGCAAACAACTAGCTAGGCGCGCAAACAACTACAAAACCTCAATAAAATATACATCGGTTTAAGTCTGAATCACCGCATTATACTTCTAAGCTTTTCTCTACTGACAGTACTTTGCGACGTGCTAATGCAAGGTTAGCTTTTGATTTATCAAGTACCAAATAAATAAACAAATCTTCGTGGTTATGTGTAGGACGAATGATATGAATCTGAGATTCTAAAGTGATTAACATATCGTCAATTTCACCTTTAATACCAAGCGATCTCATGGTAGCAACTTTTGCTTTTACGACTTGTGCGTTACCTGCTGCGGCAAGCTCTAAATCAATACTACCACCAGCACCGGTCATACCTAATACCATACCTGACATGTAGTCGACAATACAGGCACCCATAGCACCATCAAGACCCATTAACTCTTGTAAAGACGCATCGATATTTGACATATTTTCTCTCATTCACTTGATTGTAATTAAAAAAGATAACGCTAAAATTGTGAGATATTTTTGTTAAAAAAATATCAATGGCTAAGTATGTTTTTCATATAAATAATGCACCACACTATTTAAAAAAACTAATATCACTTAGTAGTTGCTATTATACTACTTA
>NZ_JBQSVL010000014.1:0-63398 GCF_052376215.1 Psychrobacter sp. AOP7-B1-24 | reverse complement strand
ATCATTAAATAATGATAAACCCTTTTTTATTGAAGACTATGATAGCTATTTGCTTTCTTTTTGAGTACTGTCTTTTTCAATAGCCTCTTCTAGTTCTTCGCCTTCTAATAAGGCAAAAGAAGACTCAATAATTTTGTCTGCATCGAGCTGATACTCATACCAGTTGCCCATAATGCCTGCTAATTCATCAAGACCTTCTTTCCTTAGTGCTGAAAATAGTTGAATGGTGCAATTCAAGCCAAGTTCTTTTAGCCTTTTGCGAGTATTTAGCAAGGCGTTTTTGGATGCACCATACTTCAGCTTATCTGCTTTGGTCAACAAGATGTGGACAGGTAGCTCGCCATCATTTGCCCAACGTAGCATTTGCTCATCAAAGAATTTTAGTGGATGACGAATGTCCGTCATAAGTACCAAACCTGCAAGACTTGTGCGTGATACTAAATATTCTTCTAACTCAACCTGCCATTCTTTTTTCATCTCAAGCGGCACCGCTGCGTAGCCATAACCAGGTAAATCAACCAAGCGTCTATCGGCATCACCGATACTAAAAAAGTTAATCATCTGCGTACGTCCAGGTGTCTTAGACGAACGTGCCAATTGGCGCTGATTGGTCAAGGCGTTAATGGCAGAGGATTTGCCAGCGTTTGAACGACCAGCAAAGGCGACCTCTAACCCCATGTCAGGTGGGCAAAGACGAAAAGTAGGTGCTGACATCATAAATTCAGTTTGTTGAATTTTTTGACGGGATTTGGTATTGAACAATGTATGTTCGGTGGCGACGTCTGTAAACGGGGTAGTCATAAATGGCTCATTACTCTTCAAAAAGTTGAATATGGTCGTAAATTTTCAGTTAATTGGGTGTGAAGGCAGTCGTTTTACGTTACTGACCATTCTATACTATTAGTGGTCTTACTTATTGAAATAACTGTGATTAGCAGCATTATATAAATCATAAAAGACTCTAAATTTAATAAATCATAATGGTAAGTGAGTGGTGTCCTCAGAAAATGCATTACCAAAGCCCAACTATATTTATCTGTATTTAAATGACATACATTGTTACAATCTTTACTAAGAAATATCAAAAGGAGGTGCTCTATGTCTTCAATCACCACACTTTTAAGCAAGACTTATCGTAATTTAGTAAGTTGCAGTGCAGTATTATTATTAAGCAGTATCATTATGGCAGGAGCTAATGCTGCTGATATTGCCACTACCTATGATAACTCATGTGCAGCCTGTCACGATAGTGGGGCGTTAAATGCTATCAAAAAAGGTGATAGTGCGAAATGGCAGCAGCTTATCGAGCAAAAAAGCATGCCAACGCTCATCAATTCCGTTAAAGGTGGTATGATCCAAATGCCTGCGGGTGGTCTGTGTGACAACTGCAATGACGACGACTATCGCAAGCTTATTGAATACATGAGTGAATAGTAGGTTTGTGGCTTCAATGAGATAGTTTGATCATAAAAATAAAAGCGCTAGGTTTTTACCTTTTTGCGCTTTTTACTTTTTGTAGTGAGGTGAGTTTGTTCAGGTTACTTAGAAGCTTATATGGTTAGAAAAACTGACGATGTAACGATTAAGTAGGCAAATGCTACAAAGTCTTGCTATAATAATCGAAAATAAACCCTGATGTTAGTAAGTACTTTCAGACTGTTTGTGTACAAGACCTTAAATTATATACCTACTGTGCTAATTATAGGACGGTTTGTATCAGGCGTCTTATCAGTGCAATCACTCTTAATAATGCTTACGCCGAGCTAGTAGGATTTGTATCAATGAAAAAGTTAATCGCTGCTGCCAGCTTATGCGTTGCAAGTTTCAGCGTACAAGCTGCTATTGTTGTTCCTGAATATGATGTTAATGCTGGTAAGGAAATCGCAGAAACTGTCTGTGCTGCTTGCCATGGTTTAACGGGTGTTAGCGTTGTCCCTGCCCAGCCTAACTTAGGTGGCCAAAACGTAAAATATCTTTACAAACAGTTAGTCAACTTTAAAACGGGCTACCGTAAAAACGGCATCATGCAGTCACAAATTGTTGATTTGTCTCAGCAAGATTTGGCCAATGTTGCAGGTTATTATGCCAGTCAAGCGCCTTGGGGTGTAGGTTTTGGTAATCCTGTAACCAACGAAGAAGCCTCTAAATTATTTTTAGGTGGTGATAAATCGCGTGGCGTCATCGGTTGTGCTGGTTGTCACGGTCCAGATGCGGCAGGTAATACTTGGGCTGCATTTCCAAAGCTTGGTGGCCAACACGCAGCATATATCTCGACTCAGTTGAAACTTTTCCGTGCCGCCGGTCGTGTTGATGATATCGATAGTGATGAGCAAAAACGGATCAATGATGCAGCGAAAGAAGGTGAGATGGGTATGATGCAGACAGTTGCATCGAAACTATCAGATACTGATATTCGTATGTTGTCAGATTATATCAGCGCTATTCATTAATTTATTAATGCTATACATGAGAGCGTAATACCTATTTGGTAGAGGGTATTACTAAGTACTAAATTGTATGTCTTTCATTGTTTGATTATTAAACCCCGATTTAGGGGTTTTTTTATAACTGTTTGCCCCTTATATTGTAGAGAGAGTGTCGCCATAAGCTTGCTTATAGGTGATCATTATCGTTATAAGTTGTCGTTATTCACTTTATACCAAACTTCAAAAGTATAATTAGTCGTGTCAAACACGTTCAGCCTACGAGGCGTAGTACTTGTGTTCTTGGCTACTCATATTTTTGTTGATGGTATTAGATCGTTTGGATTTAGATTATGATGATCCGTTATGCTTCTTATTTTATCGCGGCCTTATTACCGTTACTTTTATTTCGATGGTTTGCACCTGCGTCTATTGGCGAGATTGATTTTTGGTTACTTTGGCTATTAGCAATGGTGTTGGTATCATTGCCAGTCGTTTACGCTGAAATAGCGTTAGCCTACCGTAGTATCGAAGCGCCATTAGCTGGGATGCAAAAGCTGACTCGTGAAGCAGATGCCAGTCCAATATGGCGTAGTTTTGGTTGGTTGGCAGCATTGGTATCTATTGTTATTGCCGCATTAGTCGTATCTGGTGCCAGTACTGGTATATTGGCGGCATTGACTGAACTTAATAGCTCACCTGCTGTGCCCGATTTTGCAGTTGCGGCAGGTTTGATGGTTATTGCTTTACTGTTAAGCTTGCTTGGTGTTGCGCCTTTGCCGATTGGACTGGGTTTGATGGTTGTCGGTTTGGTCTTGGGTGTGGCAAGTGGTTTGCCTAATATTGACTTTGCTATGACCGATATCAGTTTGAGTGAATGGGCACGTGCAGTCGCACTAGCACTCGTCAGTGTTGGCGCAGGAACGGGTTTATACTGGTTTGGTCAAAACCTAGTAACCAAAAAGACGGCCACAGCGGTAGACGTAGACAATTATAATGCGCAAAATCCTGTACGCAGTCATGCAAAGGGTGAGTATCGTGCAACCAGATTGGTATTACCGATTTGGATATTGCAGTTGGCCGTTGGGGTGATTGCGCTGTTTATTAGTGGAGTGGCGTTGCCACCGATTGGCAAGCTGTTATATTGGATAGGAGTGCTATTTGTAGTTAGCTATTTGCTACACTATAGTACTCAACAGTTAGCACATAAGTTTGGGTTGTTGATCAGCTTAGGATTAACCTTGGTGCTCGCATTAGTGCTAGTAGTTGTTATCCCAACTATGTGGTTGGTTAGTATTTTGGTCGTTATTAGTAGCGTGACAGTATTATTGTTATCAATATTTGCTGGTTGGCAGATGAAAATAAGTCATCTGCGAAAATCGTTGAACTTTGGCAATGAAGCATTTTATAACTTATGGCGGATAGCGATACGTTTGGTAGTACCAGTCGCATTGTTGCTAGCTTTGACAGGTTGGATGATGCAGTGGATAAGCTAATAACAGAAAGCAGTAGTGTTGATACAAATAACGTTGATACTAAGAATGAGGTTTGGCAGCCTGAGCTGATGACCGTGTATTTGGCCTATGCTGAAGATGAGCTGCGTCAGCACTATATAGCGTTACAGGTCAGCCATAACACCAGTCTGTATGATGTACTGAAGCAAGCAGGCTGGCTGGTACAGTTTCCAGATTTAGCAAGGTGGTGTGATGAGGTAATGGATGTGGCTACACCGGCAGCAAGGCGTTGGCATATAGGTGTTTATTCACAAAAACAACCACTTAGCTATCGCCTACAGCCGTTTGACCGTATCGAAGTATATCGTAGCCTAAGCGCTGATCCCATGTCTCAGCGCAAGAATAAATCTCAAGGTTAAGTGTGTAACTGGCAAAACCAGTTGGCTGTTATTTTTATGAAGCTGGAAGGCTTTCTATGCCTTCGATGCGACTGACCAAACCGTTGTCATCAAAATAAACAATTAAATGCTGACTGGCATTTTTGACGTCAGCGATACCATTGCGGCTGCCTTCTGTCCCTGCTTTATAGTCGTAAATATAGTCCCAACGTTTAGGCTCAAGGGTGTCTTTAATGGCTGGGCTACCAAGAATATAGAGTACTTGATTTTGATTCATACCTACTTGCAGGTTTTGCGCTTGCGCCTGAGTAATGGCAGTGCCTTGTGGCAAATCAATCTTATAAACACTCAATAATGAGCAGCCAGACATAGCAACAGTAGCGCTAAGCATACTGGTGATGACAATCTTGCGTAATGTGCTTGTAAGGCTTAACGAACGAAAAGTTAATGTCTTTATCATGGTAAGATGACTCATAAGAAATGAATTAGGCGCAGCCAAAGTTGCATAGTGCTCGTTTGACCGATAATCTTGGACAAATGATACGTCATTTACTTGCAATTTCCTACCACTTACGACATTATTTACCAAATGCTAACTGAGTAATGATATCATTTATATTTTAAATTCATATACTTGCATAGAGAATATTTGCAGAATAATAGGTTAGGAATTCACTCAGAGTAAGTCAGTTTGTTATTGTTCAAATGCTTTTTATACAATAAAAATAACCGCTGATGCTTATTTATTTTATATTTTTGGTTCTTTATTTGCTAAGACTGTCACAGTCAGAAGGGATATTATGGCTTCTTTTACCAATCAAGATTTACGTAAAGCTGGATTAAAGGTCACGTTACCTCGTATCAAGATTTTAGAGCTACTCGAAAGTGCAGCGTTGCATCACATGAGTGCAGAAGAGGTCTATAAAGCGTTGATTGAACAAGGTGAGGATGTGGGGCTTGCGACTGTTTACCGAGTGCTAACGCAGTTTGAGCAAGCTGGAATCGTCGAGCGTCACAACTTTGAAAATAATTTGTCGGTATTTGAGATTACCCAAGAAGGCCATCATGATCACTTAGTCTGTGATGTGTGTGGAAAAATCGTAGAGTTTCATAATGAGGCGATTGAGGCGGAGCAATTAAAAGTAGCCGCCGAGCATGGCTTTAAATTATCAGGTCATTCCTTAGTGCTGTACGGTATCTGTGATGACCAGGAATGTAAGGATAGTGTAAAGTAGTTATGTTTCAATAGTTATCTCCGATTTTTGATGGCTACCTAAGAGTATTGGCTCAGATAAATGTTGTTTTTATGCCTTGTATCAAAGTTTAAAATAGCAAAAAGCCCTCATTATTCTGATGAGGGCTTTTTTATGAGGGACACGCCCTAGTTTAATTGATAGTTATCTACGTGATATCTAATGATAAGCTATCGGCGCCTTCATCTAGATTGGCTGTACCATTTTTGCTACTAAGCTTAATTTTTAGGCGCAAATCGTTAGGAGAGTCAGCATGAAGAATGGCTTCTTTATAAGTGATCTCTCCTTGCTCATACAGGTCAAATAAGGCTTGGTCAAAGGTCTGCATACCACTATCTCGTGAGCGCGTCATGACACCTTTAATTTCATGAACTTCACCTTTACGAATATAATCACTGATGAGCTGTGAGTTTAATAAAATCTCAATGGCTGCACGGCGACCTTTACCATCAGGGGTTGGGATGAGTTGCTGAGCGATAATAGCTTGCAAGTTAAGTGACAAATCCATAAATAACTGGTTGTGGCGATTTGATTCAAAGAAGTGAATAATACGATCAATGGCTTGGTTAGCATTGTTGGCATGTAAGGTTGCAAATACTAAATGCCCTGTTTCTGCATATTGAATGGCGTAGCTCATAACCTCACGGTTACGAATCTCACCAATCAAGATAACGTCAGGTGCTTGGCGCAAGGTATTTTTTAGCCCTGCTTCAAATGAGTGGGTATCAATACCGACTTCACGCTGCGTCACAATACAACCACGATGTTGATGTACAAATTCAATAGGATCTTCGATGGTAATAATATGACCATGAGAGTTTTGATTACGGTGTCCTATCATGGCAGCGAGGGTCGTAGATTTACCAGTCCCCGTTGCCCCTACTAGTAGAATAATACCGCGTTTTTTCATAGCCAGTTCTTTTAACGCTGGTGGTAAACGCAGTTCTTCAACGGTAGGAATTTTATTTTCGATCTTCCGTAAAATCATTCCTGCCATATCACGCTGTATAAAGGCGCTGACACGAAAGCGTGCTTGCTGTGCCTGATCAGCAATGGCAAACTGACATTCGTTTGTTTCTTCAAACTCTTTTACTTGGCTTGGCGTCATGACACCTTTCACCAAGCGCATGGTTTGCTCTGAGGTCAAGGGGGTTTTGCCGACAGGTAGAATTTTCCCATTTACTTTCATGGAAGGTGCTACATCAGCGGTAATAAAAAGGTCAGAGCCATTTTTATTGATCATTAACTGTAATAATTTATCAATGTCCATATCGTACCTGTACTGGATATAAATCGATTAAAAAAAGATCTAAAGTCATGTTTGAAAGATCGCTAATAACGAACAATAAAAATAGGCCTACAAGAATGCATCAGGCTGTTTGGCGTACGGACGAGCAACGTCTTTACTGATAGTGCCTTTGGATACTAGATTTTTTAGTGTTTGATCAAGTGTAATCATACCGTCGCCAGCACCTGTTTGAATAGCAGAGTACATCTGAGCAATTTTGTTTTCACGTATCAAGTTACGAATCGCGGGCGTACCTAGCATGATTTCGTGTGCAGCAACACGTCCACCTGCTTGACGCTTTAGTAGGGTTTGCGAGATAACCGCTTGTAGTGATTCTGATAACATGGCACGAATCATGTCTTTTTCTTCTGCAGGAAATACGTCGATGACACGGTCAATTGTTTTAGCAGCTGAGCTGGTGTGTAGGGTACCAAATACCAAGTGACCAGTTTCGGCAGCAGTCAATGCCAAGCGAATAGTTTCAAGATCACGTAGCTCACCAACCAGAATAACATCCGGATCTTCACGTAGCGCTGAACGTAATGCAGGTTCGAAACCTAAAGTATCACGATGAACTTCACGCTGATTAATCAGACTCTTTTTGGAGTCATGAACAAACTCAATCGGGTCTTCAATGGTCAAAATATGTTCTTTACGGCTTTCATTGATATAATCAACCATGGCTGCTAGCGTTGTTGATTTACCAGAACCTGTTGGACCAGTGACTAATACAACACCACGCTTAAAGTCTGAGACGCGTTTGAATACTTCACCCATACCTAGATCTTCCATCGTTAATACTTTGGAAGGAATGGTACGAAATACGGCTCCAGCACCGCGATTTTGATTAAAAGCATTTACCCGAAAGCGTGCTAAGTTAGGAATTTCAAAAGAAAAATCCGTCTCATAAAATTCTTCAAAGTCAGCACGTTGCTTGTCATTCATGATGTCATAAATAAGCTGATGCACGACTTGATGGGTCATCTCTGGCATATTAATACGTGTCATTTCACCATCGACACGAATCATAGCGGGCATACCGGCTGAAATATGTAAATCTGATGCTTTGTGCTTAACGCTAAAGCGTAGCAAATCTTCGATGCTTAAATTATTTTTTTCAGCCATAATTAGGTATTCCTATCAATCAATAAGGGTAGGACAAAAGAGCATAAAATTGCGTGGTCAATAACCAATAAAAGGTTTACCTTAAATCAGTTATGATAATAGAAAATAAGCCAAGGCTTTTACCATTACTACTATATTCAGTAGTATATGTTAAACCATGTAACAATATAATAACAAGACTGTCGACATTTAACCATCTACTAGGCTAAGAAAATGTAAATTAACCATTCACACATTTTATGGACGTAGGTGTGACTATGATATTGTTCGATGATGAAGAAGGCTTGTGGCAAGTTTAACCTTGAATAATAAATAATATTGGCAAAAACGTTAAGAGTCATTGATTGAAAAATGTTCAAATTATCTTTGAGAGTGTTATATGAATAAGAGTGAAAATAATATTGATCAGCCAGGTTTGATAGAGAACTGGCGGCAAGTCTGTACTCAAATGTCTCAAGCGTGTGATCATGCGGGACAACAAGCCAAGAGTGTTACGTTATTGGCTGTTTCTAAAACAAAACCTGCGGATATGATAGCTGTCTTAGCGCAGCAAGGGCAGCGTCATTTTGGTGAGAACTATCTACAAGAAGCCATTGAAAAAATGAACACGCTAACATCAAAACCTGAAAGCCAAGATATTGTTTGGCACTATATTGGCAGTATTCAGCGTAATAAGACCCGCGATATTGCTGAAAATTTTGATTGGGTGCAGACAGTAGAGCGTGACATCATTGCCAAGCGTTTAAATGACCAACGTCCCGCTGAGCTACCACCGTTGAACGTGTTGATTCAATTAAATATTGATAACGAAGAAAGTAAGTCAGGCTGTTTGCCAGACCAGCTATCTGAATTGATAGCTACCATCAAAGGATATGAGCGGCTAGAGTTGCGTGGATTAATGATTATTCCTGCTAAGGCAGATACTGATGCTTTTTCTCGTACCAAGCAGTTGTTTGAAATGGTTAAGCAAAACCATCCAGAAATCAATGCTTGGGATACACTAAGCATGGGTATGAGTGGTGATATGAAAGAAGCAATTGCTGATGGATCGACGATGGTACGTGTTGGTACGGCTATTTTTGGTGCAAGATCTTAAACTAGAATGTGTTTATAGATTCATGGGCTAAGGCAGGTCTTCAATTCAATCGATAGTCATCTGAATAGAGCAACAATGGCTAGATATTGCTAAACATCATACAATAGCTGGTCAACACGCCCTAATATTATCTGCGCTATTTTCTTGTTTGACGGTGATTGGTCTCATCGTTATCAGCATTTTTAAAATGACGACAGGCCCTAATTTACTTGCTCATACTTAATGCTGTTTTAATCAGACAACATCATCAATGATAGTTACTAGCATTTGAGTGATTTTGAGATTATCGGTGGCGATAATTTCAAAGCGATAATTGGCATACTCAATAGTATCTGTTTTCTTTGGAATTTTGCGGAGCATATACATCATAAAGCCACTGATGGTTTCGTAGTTTTGATTTCGTGGCAGATTGACAATGCCTAAAGTGCGAACAACATCTTCAATGGGTGTCATACCATCTATTAACCATGAACTGTCTGTACGTTGGACGATAGGCTGTTCTTCTAGAGTCACAAGCTCACCCATGACGATACTCATTACGTCCTTGAGTGTGATGACGCCTACCACTAGTCCATACTCGTTAACGATAACGGCAAAGTCAGCCCCCGTGGATTTAAACATCTCTAGTACTTCAAATAAAGATAAGGTATCAGGCACGAAGAGTGCAGGCATCAATAACTCTTTGCTTGTCAAACTGACTTCTTGCTGATTGAGAATCAATGCTAAAAAACTGCGTGACTCGACATAACCAACAATATGCTCTAAGTCATCGTCATGACAGACCAAAAATTTGTTATGCGGTTGATCAATCATAACCTCGACAACTTTTTCAGTGCTCGTTTTGGTATCAAAGTAAACAATATTTTCGCGTGGGTTCATCACCGAGGTGACCGTGCGCTCTTGCATATCAAAAATGTTTGCTATCAGGTGATGCTCTTGTTTCTTAAGCACACCAGCTTCGGCACCAGCATCCATCACGGCATAAATATCTTCTGGTGTCATATCATCCTGACGTGTGGTTGAGATACCAAGCACTTTAAAGAGAACATTAGCTGCACCATCAAATATCCAGATGACGGGTTTAAAGATAAAAATTAACAGCATCATGGGTCGTACGAGTCGTACAGCGATTGTCTCAGTGTTTGACATTGCCAATCGTCTAGGCATCAAGTCAGCGAGTAGAGAAAATAAGCTGGTAATCAACACAAATGATATAACCGATGACACCGCTTCATTATTAAACAATATCCGTAAGTAAGGGCTGACAGCTGATTCTCCTACTGCACCAGCCGAAATAGCCACAGCGTTCAACACTACTTGTACGACAGTGATAAAACTGCCAGGGCTGTCCTGCATTTTTAGGACGTCAAGTGCACGGACATCGCCTTCTTTTGCCATGATTTGTAGCTTAATTTTGCGACCTGCTGCGATGGCAATCTCAGCAGCAGAGACAAAGGCACTTAAGGCCAGCAATAAAATAAGAAAAATACTAGCAGTTAGCAAACTCATGACATACTCGGTAAAAATAGGAATTAACAATGAAAGTGGTGAATGATGAAAGGAAATGATGGTCTGTAAAAATTCAACTTATAGAACCTAAAAAAGCTGGGTAAGCACCCAGCTAGTCATAGAGCAATCCGATTTTCTATAAAAAAGGTAAGCTATCAGTGCTGCCCAAATTTCAGGTAATAGAAATTGGACAAGCACTGATATTTAATCTTGTTTAGCCTTTTATTGACCATTTATTGACTAATGGATAGCGGCGCTCACGTCCAAAAGCTTTGTGGCTGATTTTGGTGCCGATCGGTGATTGCAAACGTTTATATTCGCTATTGTCTACCATCTGGATGACCTTTGCGACCATTGCAGCATCGAAACCTTTATCAACGATATCTTGATAGCCCATGTCCTCATCGATGTATGACATGAGGACATTATCTAGTACATCATAGTCAGGTAAACTGTCCTGATCTTTTTGATCTGGACGCAGTTCAGCTGATGGTGGGCGGGTGATGACGCGCTCAGGGATGACAGGAGTGTCTTCTAAACGATTGCGATAACTGGCTAATTTATAAACCTGTGACTTATAAACATCTTTTAGTACATCAAAACCACCTGCCATATCACCATATAATGTTGAGTAACCCACCGCCAGTTCGGACTTGTTACCAGTGGTGATCACTAAATGACCAAACTTATTGGATAATGCCATCAAGACAACACCGCGTGCACGCGCTTGGATATTTTCTTCAGTGGTATCTGCAGGAGATTTATTGAACAGTGGTGCTAGGGTATGACGGATGCCTTCTACGGCATCAAATATAGGACAAACCGTGTAAGATACATTCAAGCGACGTGCTTGCGCTTGTGCGTCTTCTAAGCTGATTTGAGAGGTGTATTCATAAGGCATCATCACAGCATATACCTTGTCAGCACCCAAAGCATCCACGGCGATACATAATGTTAAGGCCGAGTCGATACCACCTGATAGACCGACGATGATGCCTTTGAATCCTGAGTTGTTGACATAGTCGCGTAGGCCCACAACAAGTGCCTGATACATCTCTGACTCACGGCTCAGTGTCAACGGTTCTTTATCTTGGTTATCAAACTGGGCTGTTTTGACGTCTAAAGTAGCTAGAGTCAACTGGTTCATAAAGCGAGGAGCTTCGTGTGCAACACTGCCATCAGCCTGTATTGCCATAGAGCCACCGTCAAACACCAAGTCATCTTGGCCACCAACAGCGTTGACATAAATGATTGGTAAGTTGTTTTCGCGGCTGCGCTTGGCAAGCATTGCTTTACGATTTTCTTGTTTTTCGATTTCAAAAGGAGATGCATTTAAACTAACGATTAGATCTGCACCTTGCTTTTTGAGCTCAGCAACAGGGCCTTTTTCCCATAAGTCTTCACAAATCAGTAGACCGATGGTGATACCTTTATAGTCAAATAGAACTTGATTACGACCTTTATCAAAATAACGACGTTCATCAAAAACGCCATAGTTTGGCAAGATTTGCTTATGGTAAAAGCCTTTTTGATGACCATTGTGTAGGATAGCAGCAGAGTTGAATGTGCCATGATGATCGACATGTGGATAGCCAACAATCATCACGATATCATCAATATCGCTTAAACTAGAGAGAGCATTTTTGACGCGACCTGATAAGCTTGGGCGTAGCAGCAAATCTTGTGGAGGATAACCCAATAGTGCGAGCTCTGGGAAGATAATGACATCCGCGCCTTGATCGCGTGCTTCTAATGCTAATGAGCGCATTTTGTCGGCATTGGTAGTGATATCACCAACCAAAAAATGTGACTGAGCCAAAGCAAAAGTAACGGTTTCTTGTGATTTCTTAGTCTTACTGGCCTCGGTTGAGGGATTTATATTGGGATTATCAGTGTCTTTTGACATTGTTATTGTTCCTATCGATATATTATTTAAAATTTGGTGGGTCAGTATTGATTTAAAATAAAATCATAGTCATCCGAAGTTAACTAAAAATAGCACTTTTTCATATTGAGTTCTAATAGTGAATCTATATGATGAGCTTAAATGATGCATAAATTATTACATAACGCTTGCGAGATACAGTGTTTACGAAGGCTTACGCATAATATCCAAAATTATGGAGCCACTCTAAAGGTTATATCTTATGATGGTCTATAGAGGGTCGATAAAAGAGGGTTGTGGCATATAGTTTGATAAAATCGGTGGCAGTGTAATGGTTAAAATAAATAAGACCATACAGACCTAACTATATTGAAAAGCTTAAAATAATTGCTTTAGTATAACATCAATTGTCGCTACAAATAGAACGCGCCAGTGAATTAGCTCACAAGATATTGCTATAGCATGTCAATGTAAAATGGGCTATTAGGGCATTGTTTTTATACATTAAACCGATGTACTCATTTTTATCTGCTAGTGTTCTAGTCTGGTAGGCTAATGCGCAGAAAGTTGTAAGTAAAGATTACAACATAGCGTTATATAGTTACTGGATTTTATTGCATAATAAGTGCTGATAATAACTTATGGTTTATCCTGCTTTGGTCAAAATTGTAGTCGGTAAATATGTTACGGTACTCTATGATTTAATACTTGCAAAGTAGGCTTTAAAGCATGTTCTTATTTAGTTGATTGATAACCCTCGCTAATGGATGCCACTAATAGACAAGGTCTATAAGTTGCGCTCCATCTCACATTTATAAACTCGTCAGCGGAGTCATAATAGGTCTTTGCTGTCTGCAATTGGTTTATACGCTATGATTGAAAATTGGACAAAAGAGTTTATTATTCAGCGCTTATTGGCCATTACTTTATTGGTCGTGCTGTTTGTATTGTGTTTTCAAGTGATACAGTTTTTTATCGTGCCAGCACTATGGGCAGCTATTTTAGCGTATGTGACTTTTCCAGTTTATAACTTTTTTTATGAAAAGGTGAAGCTGAGTCCCAATTTTAGTGCTGCCATCATGACGATGAGTATCTCTTTAATGATAGGTATCCCACTTGTTATTGGCGTATTTATTCTACAACAAGAAGCTTTAAGTTTAATCAGTCACTTGATATATCGTATCAAAGTTGGCTATTTAGATGTGCCGGACTCTATTAAGGACTTACCTATTGTAGGTCAGCAGGTCAAAGATGTACTGTGGAGAATTAATAAAAATCCTGAAGGAACGCTAGAAGCCTTTCGTGTTTGGGTGCAGTCACATTTATATTATGGAAAAGTAGCATTTGATGTGGTGTTTAGTAGCCTTGCCAAGCTAGGTATGGCGCTGATGACGTTATTCTTTTTCTATCGTGATGGCACCAGTCTTATTCGCCAAATCCGCCAAGCATTACGCAATATTATTGGTAATCGAATTGATGGATATATCGACTCTGTGGGTACGACCACGCGTGCTGTAGTATATGGTATTGGTCTAACTGCATTAGCGCAGGCGATGCTTGCGGGCATTGGTTATTATTTTTCTGGCGCACCAAGTCCTATTTTATTGAGTATATTAACCTTTATTATTGCACTAATTCCATTTGGCACGCCGTTCGCTTGGGGCGGTGTCTCTATTTGGTTGATGAGTCAAGGGCATACGGCAGAAGGTATTGGCTTGGCATTATGGGGCGTATTAATCATTAGCTGGGTTGACAATCTAATCCGTCCTATTGTTATTAGCGGCGCGACCAAAATCCCATTTATTATTATCTTTATTGGGGTACTAGGTGGTCTGACAGCATTTGGCTTTGTTGGCTTGTTTATTGGTCCTGTGGTACTGGCCATCGGACTTGCAGTTTGGCGTGAATGGATATCGCAGCATAAAAATGAAATATTTGCGCCACAAGAGATGGTGTTGTCCGATAGCCAAGCATCACCACCAGTAAATGAACCTAAATAAAGCTATTTCTATAGAAAAGCTATAGCTGTTCGACTATGTTATTAATTATGTGGCAAAACCATGAAGGGTAGGGTAAATACTATTAAACATATTACTATTTTGGCGGATAGCAATATCGCCAGTTTGGACAAGTTTTTTAACGCATCTACACTTGGTCAATCATCAGAGCAGGCTGTAGATATCATCACTGTTGCTGGACGAGATATCAATGCATCATTACTTGCAGAAGTGCAGCCTGATGTTTTATTAATCCGTTCGGTGACGCAAGTAGATGAGGCATTGTTGGCTGGTAACAATAGTGTGCAATTCGTTGGTTCTGCAACCATCGGCACCGATCACGTTGATCAAGATTACCTAATGCAGCGTTGTATCACTTTTGCCAATGCTTCAGGTTGTAGCAAACACTCTGTCGCGCAATATGTATTGACAGCGGTTCTAACGTTGCGTCCACAGTATTGGCAACAACCTATGACCCTTGGTATTATTGGCTTGGGCAATATTGGGAGTACACTTGCTCAGTATGCCAGTGATTTGGGCTGGCAAGTATTAGGTTATGATCCACTATTACCAAAATCCAAGCTTAATAATGCGAGTTTAGAGCAGGTGCTCAGCCAAAGCGATGCGGTTAGCTTGCATGTACCTCTGACAAATGAGAAAGGTGATGCGCATCCTGGAGGTAGCAATTATCCAACACGGCATATCATTGATGCCGATGCATTGGCCATGATGCCTGCTGATACAATACTCATTAATAGTGCGCGTGGACCTGTAATTAACGCGGATGCGCTGGTAGCAGATATTGAGCGTACTGGGCGACAAGTAGTGCTTGATGTGTTTGAGCATGAACCTCAGATTGCAGAGCCTTTATTATCCAAGCTTACCTTTGCTACACCGCATATCGCTGGCTATACGCTAGAAGGTAAGCTGCGTGGTACGCAAATTATTTATGATGCGCTATGTGAGAAATTAGCAGTCACACCTGTTCAGTCAATGCAGGCATTACTACCGCTTAACTTATTTCTATGGTCTGAATTAAAGGCGCATCCAGACAGACTAATAAAGTTTTATGATATTAGGCAAGACGATGCCTCCTTGAGAAATAAGGAAGTCGATGGACAGATAAACGGTACTGATTTTGATGGATTAAGACGTGATTATCATTTACGCCGTGAATGGCAGTTTTAAAAATCAAACACTCAATTACCAAACTGATTATTTAACAATCGTAGTAGACCACAAATGACTCAAGCAAATAACATTTCTGCGCAGCCTATTACTTCTAAGTCTATCAGTTCTAAGCCTAGCTACGCACCGACCATGGCATTATCTATGGCGCAGCAGCGTGCGCGGTTTATAAGCAATATCCGTCAGTTTTTTGCTAAAAAGCAAGTGTTAGAGGTGCAGACACCGCTATTGTCACAAGCCGGTAATACCGATACTTTTTTGCAGTCAATCGCGGCACAAGTCACTTATCAAGACAAACCACAGACCTATTATTTGCACACATCACCTGAATTTTCGATGAAGCGTTTATTGGCTAGCTGGCAGGTACCTATCTATCAGATTTGTCCTGTTTTTCGAAATAATGAAATAGGCGTGCAGCATAACATTGAATTTACGATGCTCGAATGGTATCAGCCAGATTATAGTTTGGATGATATGGCAGTTGAGCTTGGCGAGTTATTAGAAGTGCTTTATGGCAGTTCTGTAGTGATGAGTCACTATCGTTATGTCGATGCCTTTATGGATTTCGTCGGTATACATCCACTGACAGCCAGTCTTGGCGCATTACAAGCAGTGGCAGAAGATAAGGGTTTAACAGGCTTCGACTTTAACAGTGAGGCGAGTAGAGCCGTGGATACTGAAGAAGATCGACGTCAAAGTTGGTTGGACTTATTGTTTAGTCATGCAGTCGAGCCTAACTTGGGACATGATTTACCAACCTTGATTATTGAGTATCCGCCAGCGACGGCGGCTTTGGCAAAAACGGCATTAGATAAAGAAGGTAATCGTATTGCCAAGCGTTTTGAGTTGTATATTAATGGCGTAGAGATTGCTAATGCGTATGACGAGTTAGCAGATGGACAGGCGTTGAGAGCGCGTTTCGAGCAAGATAATGAGTTGCGTCAGCGTCATAATCTACCACAAATGCCAATCGATGAGCATCTACTAGCGGCATCTGATGATTTGGTACCCAGTAGCGGTATTGCAGTTGGTATAGATAGGCTGCTAATGGTCATTACAGGAGCTAGCAGTCTAGAAGAAGTCATTCCCTTCCCAAGTGGTTTGGCATAGTTACTCTTTAGAGGCTAAATATTATTACTCATCTAATAATATAATCTCAAATAACAGCCATAAAAAAGCGAGCAAACCTTTCGACTTACTCGCTTTTTTTGCTTCAATAATTATAACCTTTCGATCGCTTTATCGATGGCTATCTCACCGTTTTGCATACTAAAGACGGTCTTGATAGTATTGTCTGCATTTAACACAACTGCCAAAGTAGTAGCGACATCTTCAATTGAGTTCTCACCTGCGTCATCACTGTTAATAGTAATTTTGCCAGTTGCCTCACGCTCTTTTAATGCGCCTGCTTGGACTATGGTGTAGTCCAAAGTGCTGTCGTTGATTAACCATTGGTCAGCATAGTGTTTACAGATATAGTATTCTTTTAGGTCGGCAATTCTATCCCATTTACTGGTATCTAATGAGAATACCGTGCTGAGCATGATATAACGTTTGATACCTTTGTCTTGCGTTGCTTGGATGGTTTTGACTGCACCATGCAGATCCACTTCTAAAACGTCTTTACCACCAGAGCCTGCAACAAAATAAACGGCGTCGATATCTTGGTCTATTTGCGTTTGAATGTCTTCTTTTTCAGCAGTAATGTCTAAGTCTAGTTGACTGTATTTTTCATCGTCAAATAGTTTTTTATCTTGACGAGTAGTACCGATCACTTGATGATTGTCAGCCAATAACTGCTTAACCAAATCTGTACCCACTCGACCGCTTGCACCAATTACTAAAATTTTCATAATCATTCCTATTCTTATATGCGTTGTCTTTCGTATAAACTGTATTTTTTAAAATAAATATCGAAAGTAATATCAAAAACTGATTATAGGTTAACAAAAAAATCGGCACGCTTCGTTATGAAGCGTGCCGATTACATAGTGTTTGGTTATAGACTGTATAGAGATTGAAAGAAATACAATGTTAGAAGTTAACGTACCAGTTTATTTAATCCATCGGCAAAGGCTTTTTTGTCACGATCACCGTAAGGCTTCTGTCCGCTCATCTCTTGTAGCTCTAGTACACCAGTACCACGCATGGTGTCCATAAAATCACGCATATTAAGCTTTTGCTTAATATTGTTTTTGTCATAGACCACACCGCGAGTGGTCAAAACCATGCCACCTTTGTCCAAGATATCGTTGGCTAAAGGTATGTCGCTAGTAATGGCCAGATCGCCCGGTTGTATTTGCTCAACGATATAGTCATCTGCTTTGTCAAATCCTGACGGCACCACTGTCATAGTGAGCAGTGGTGACTTGCGCAGTTTAATTGGCTGATTGGCAACGAATATCGCCATGGTTTGTGTGCGTTCAGCTGTTTTGATAATCAAATCTTTGGCAATCAATGGTACTGAGTCTGCATCCACCCAAATCTGCATTATTTCTTAGCCTTATTTGCTTTTGCTGCTACAGTCTTAT
The DNA here is from genome assembly GCF_052376215.1 of Psychrobacter sp. AOP7-B1-24. Classification (NCBI taxonomy): domain Bacteria; kingdom Pseudomonadati; phylum Pseudomonadota; class Gammaproteobacteria; order Moraxellales; family Moraxellaceae; genus Psychrobacter; species Psychrobacter sp. AOP7-B1-24. The sequence goes on along the minus strand of NZ_JBQSVL010000014.1, from coordinate 45,251 downwards.
CGGATGCGGCAGTTTCATTGCTTGATTCGGTATTTTCTACAGGTTTTTTAGCATCAGTATGTTCCTGATTATCTAACGCTATTGGCTGTTCATCAGCTGCCACTGATTTTTTCTCAAGTCCCATTTTATTGGGTAGAGTCGCGACGAGCTTGGCTAGAGCTGGTTCTAAATCTGCCACATCATTGGGCATCAAGGTAATATGCGCAATTTTACGATCGTTACGTTCGGCTTTATGATAGCTATGATAGTGTACACCATCGATATTTAGCACGGCGCTGATGTCAGGATATTGCCCCAAGACATTGAGCATAATCGCTGGATGGACATTGTCTGTATCACCTAATGGCAGATTGACTACTGCACGGATATGATTTTCGAACTGGCTAGTAATAGCACCTTCGATGCTCCAGTGCCCAGAATTATGAACACGTGGGGCAATCTCATTTGCCAGTAACGTGTCATGACCACGTGCATCTTTGGTCACAAACAGCTCAAGCGCCATTACACCGACATAGTTTAGATGGTTCATGACAGTGGTAATGGCATCTTGAGCTTGCTTAAATAAATGGCTAGTACCAACAGCAGGGGCTTGGGTTTTGGCTAAAACACCTTGATGATGATGGTTTTCGACCAAATCATAACAGCGAACCTGACCGCTTTGTGCACGTACAGCGATAATAGATAGCTCGCGGCTAAAGTCAATAAAACCTTCGGCAATCAATGGTGCTGGCGTTGGTGTCAGAGAGCCTTTACCTGTGACCGCATCTTTTAATTCTTGCCAAGCAGCTTTGATATCGCTGTCTTGTTTGATGACGAACTGACCTTTACCATCATAACCACCGCGACTGGTTTTTAGGACGATAGGCAAGCCCAGCTTGTCACATGCTTGCTGCAATTCTGCTTCAGAATTGACAGCCATAAAAGGTACTGTGGCGATATCAAGGTCATTAAACATCTGCTTTTCTTTGAGACGGTCTTGTGCGATATCAAGAGCCATTAGCGGCGGAGACATGCCATGTTTTTTACCAGATTTTGATAACTCAGTAAGCTGTTCGACAGTAGATGTCGGTGTGTTTTCGAACTCAAGAGTAAAAACATCAGCGGCTTCGATAAATGCTGCTAATTGTTCACTATGAAAGACGCGTCCATATAAGCTGGCAGGGCAGTCAGCGTTGTCTTCTAAAAAAACACATTGATAACCAAGCGGCAAGGCGGCTTCGGCAAGCATCATACCAAGCTGACCACCGCCTAAAATACCGATGGTACGAATGGTTTGGGTAACGGGATAAGCGTTTGCTGTAGTCATGGTAAGCTCTTTGAGTAAAAAAAATATTGGTGTATTAAAATAGGAAAAGGTGCACTGTATGCACCTTGTATTAAATAAATCTTAGTATTAAGTAAAACCCATCTAAAAATAAATATCAAGTGAATAAGTTTGGTGGTCACTTTGCTTGAGCTAAGAATGATTAGCTATTGATAATTAGTTATTGATGATACCGGGTGTTGGGCTGGCTAAAATGGTTTCGGTTTGCGTCTCACGTAAGCTGTCTAGTTTAGTCGCAACGGTCTCATCGTGTAGGGCTAAAACTTGAATCGCAAGCAAAGCAGCATTATAAGCCCCTGCTGTACCAATCGCTAATGTCCCAACAGCGACACCTTTTGGCATTTGTACGATAGACAGTAAGCTATCCCATCCGCTGAGCATCGATGATTTTACAGGAACACCGAAGACAGGTAGCGGCGTTTGGCTGGCGCACATGCCGGGTAGATGCGCAGCACCACCTGCACCAGCGATGATCACTTGTAAGCCCTTACCTTTTGCATTTTTGGCATAATCAAATAATCTATCAGGGGTACGATGTGCTGAGACCACTTCGCACTCAAAGGCAATATCAAAGTCTGCGAGTAGTTGTGCCGCACCGCTCATGGTTGCCCAATCAGATTGCGAACCCATGATGATACCAACTTTTGGTTGACCAGCAGGAGAAGTGATAGGTCCGTTTTGTTCAACAGTGTTAACAGTCGCTGATGTGGTGCTCATGCTTTGATATCCTCAAAAAGACCATCATACAAAAATTGTGCCGTCTTCGTAAAGCCAAGTTTACTTTTTAATACTATAGATGAACAATCTTATTGGGATTGTCGACCTATATCAATGTTTTCATTATGTCGATGTTGTACGAAGTTTTCAGGTTTGAGTGGTAGAGGCTGCTGAGTATCGAGCTGATAACAAGTAAGGTAGCCGCTATCTACTGCAGCTGAATAGTCGGTACAGACAACCTTTTGGCTAAGTGGTTCAGGCATACCTGTTAACCAGTAATGACCAACAAAGACAGGTTTGTGCGTCTTTATAGCAAAGTTGATGTTTTCGGCCATCGCATCTTTGGGGATTTGCGCCATGGCGGATGAAGGCGCACGTGCAATCTCATGTAGCGTACGTTTTTCTAATTCGTCAAGCCACCAACGTACCCGTACCCGTGAGCGTTTAGTGCCTTCTTTATCAATCATCACCAAACCATCAGGTAGCGGGGTTTCAACGCCTTTTAATACTCGCTCTAAGGCATCGAACTGTGCGGTGTCTTCTTTGGCGGTAGCGATTAAACCTTGTGGCGTTAGGCAGTTGGCATCAGTCAATAATGGTTTTAGCATCGTCATACTATCTACATCCCAGCAAGCATGTACAAAGCAGGCATAATCAGTTTCGATCCACAATGGAATCTCATACAACCGTTGTAGCCAATACTGATGAGCTTCGGAATCAAATGGTAGTTCTGCTAAAAATGCCTCATGCTGGCGTACATGCACCTCATTGTGTGAGCGCAGATATTGAGTAGGGTTATCAGGATCGAGCGTGGCAAAAGCCAGTGCATTGTACTCATGATTACCCATCACCGCATCAGCCACACCAGCATCTAGCATGGCAAAGACAATCTCTAGTGTCGCTACCTGCTGTGAACCACGGTCGACTAAATCACCGATGAATAGTGCACGATGACCTGCGGGCGGCATAAAGCACGTACCATCATGCACGTAGCCTAATTGTAGTAGTAGGCCGACTAACTTGTCTGCATAACCGTGAATATCACCGATAACATCTATAATCATAATTAACTATTACATCTTAATATATAAAAAAAGTGAGTAGTTTATAACAATACAATAGGGTTGGTCATTATCTGCCAGAATTTCAGAGTATCATGACTTGAGAGCATCATGACTTTCGAGCATCATGATTTTAAAAAGTGGCTGCTAAAGACTAGGCGACAACAAAGCATTGATAAAATGTAACAATATGCGCGGATCTAGAATAATCGTGGCTATTACGCCAAAAGCACCGCCCCACATATGCGCCATGTGATTAATGTTTGAACCACCACGTTTATCTGCATAGATGCTATAAGCGACATAAGCGACAGCAAATAATATGGCTGGAATAGGAACAACGGCAAACAAATAGATTTTGTCCCATGGTGCGAGCAGAATAAAAGCAAATAAGACAGCTGACACACCGCCTGAAGCACCAAGGCTCAAGTAACTGGCATTTTTTTTATTTTTCAGGTAGCTTGGAATCATTGCAACAACAATGGCCAATACATAAAAAATCACAAAGCCATAACCAAATAAAAATGACCGATACAACCCTTCAATCGCGCGTCCAAAAAAATACAAGGTAAACATATTAAAGAGCAGGTGCATACTGTCAGCATGAATAAAGCCATGCGTTACAAAGCGATCCCATTGGCCGTTGTTTACCGCTGGTGGATAAAAAATTAGTCGATTAAACAAGGTTTTGTTTTGCCATGCTAATAAGCTGACAATAACGGTAATGATAATAATCAGGGTCGTATGATCGAACAACGGGAAATCCTTAGGCTACGCCTGATATGGAGCAGCACTATAAATGGCGATGTGACAAATAATTAATAGTGAATTATTGAGCGCTAATATTAACAACAAAGTTATACTAATAGTAGTTATGATGCTATGAAAAAACTATTGTGCGACAAAACAATGCACTTTTATGCTTTTATAGTCAATAATATAGCAATGTGTCAGACATAGTACGTAATGCTTCGTATGATGACCGTAACGATGACTGCTGATTTATGACTGGCTCTAATATAGTCACCGCACTCTAAAATGGCCATAAGACAGCCGGCTTCAGATTGTAGAAGTAGTGCCTTTAGAAAAGGTAGTACTGTAGCAGTTTATGGTTTTCTGACTATATATAAAATAATAATGAGCACCTCATTCTTTTTCAGATGTAAAGCAAAGGCCGCAAGAGGCAATAATTTATGAGTATTATCGACCAATTAGAAAAAACCGTTACTCCTGCTGTATTAGGGGAGTGTGATAGTAAGGACAGCGTGGCTTATGTCAGTCTACTTGAGCAGTTTTATGCCATTTTAGCAGCGCGCCTCGCGTTGCCAGAGATTTACTCGCAATTACTTCGCACAGAGGAAGTTACAGACCAGTCGCTTTTCAAACAGTTATGGTCAGAAAATGATATGCAGCAGGTTGTCATCCAAGAGCTAGCAGCGACACATCATATTGACGATTTGATTACTGAACAGTTACTTATAAACTCAGCACCATTGGTTTATAGCGAGCTTAAAATATTGGCCAATGGCCAGTTTTTACCAGCATTCCTGCAAGGAGAGCAGTCAGCGTTACGTAATTATTTGCCAGTATGGGCGGCAGAGGTTATCAATGCTTATCAAGACAGCGACAAACAATCTACCTCAAGCAGCATCGCAGATACCATTACTGTGCCAGTAACTGACAACTCCTCAATTGCCTCTTTAGATAAGCCTGATGAGTTCAGTGCAGAGACAAGCTCAATTATCACATCGACATCGCCTGATATAGAAAATATCACGGCAGAAGATAATGAAATACCAGCATCTGACGACGATTTTGCTATGAATACTGATGCGATTCATGCCAATCCTTCAGATCATCATTTGGCAGAAAGTGGTAGAAATTCGCGAGGAAAAGTACGTACCCGCAGTCAGCGCAACGATTTATTGGTCAAAATAATATTATTAATAATAGCTATTATGGCGTTAGCACTGGCTGCTTGGGCCATATTAATTAGGCCTAATAACGTTCCACCGGTAGAGCCTGTTGTGCCAGAGCCTGTCGTTGCTGCACCCATGCCACCTGTGGAAGTATTGACGCCAGTCGAGCTCAACGTTGGAATGGACAACAGTGGAGGGCTATCTAGCTGTAGTGCTGTTGTTGGCGATGAAGCGCTACAGAATGCATTGCAACAAGCACTTAATACCAGTTTAGGTCAACAAGCGAGTAATTGTGAGCTGACAGTACAGGAAGGCGTCGCTACCAGTATGGTGAACCTACCTACGGAGGTGCTGCCTAATATTTTTAATCTGCTCAGGGCTGTGCCATTTGCACGTTTAGAGTTGCAGAATGATCGTCTCACGTTGGCCGCGCCAGATAGTATGTTATTGCAACGACTGGTTACGGATATCCGCACGTTGGTGCCAGCTATGAATATAGAAAGCACGGCGCCATTGCCATTACCTGAAAACGTCAATAATAATGAAACGGCAGGCATGGACGATCAATTTGGAAATGAGGGCACAGCTCCAAATGATCAGTATGTTGAAGGCTATAACGATAGTGAGTCTAGAGATTTCCAAACTGCAGATGATGATACTGATGATCGCATGTTACCTGTACCTAATCCTAACAGTTTTGACAACAATACTCGCAGTGAGTCGACTAACAATACTCCTAGTAATGTACCGACGAGTAGTCCACCACCAGGTCCTTTTTCAGAATCAGAAGTGGATGAAATGGCAAATACCGTGATTATTGCTGAACCTGCGCAAGTAAGACAATAATCAATTTGATAAAAAGGTTAGGCTAACCGTGGTTGATTTAAGGTGATGATATAAGATTCTCTTATCAACATCACTTTATTTATAATGATGTTTGACAATCAACATATTATCTAACGTATCATTTACACAACAACGTGTTGATTGTTGATTGTTGATTGTTGACTTAATACTTTTATAATAATGAAAATAGAATTTGGTTCAGAAATTTTTATGTATAGTTGGTTTAAGTAAGATGAAAGCTTTTACTTTATATCATCATGATGTCTAGCTATATCGATAAACACTAATAAATAGGGGCGTTATATTATGGATATTACCAGTCATTTGACTAGAACAGTGAGCCCAGCAGTACTAGAAGATGACCATAGTCCAGCTAGGAAAAATTTACTTGAACAGTTTTATGCTATTTTTGCGGCTCGCTTAGCGGACAGTAGTACTTATAACCGTTTTGCCGATGAAAATATCGCTCGTGATGACCAAGCGTTTTATGACCGTGTATGGACCGATGGCTCACAACGTGATCAAATTGCTCGTGAGTTGGCGGGTAAGCATGATGTCGATGCGACAGCCTCTCGTGGATTGATTGCGATGGCCGCACCACTTGCCTTTTATGAAATCAAAAGTTTGGCAGGTAGTACGCCTGTACCGCAATTTTTGAGTGATAATCTTGCCAGCTACCAACAGCATATACCTGCATGGGCAAGCACTGTATTACCGGGAACTATATCAGCTAGCACAGCGGCAGTTGAAGAACCTCTTGCTGATACGGTCAGTACCACTACAGCACCACAGCCACAGCAAGAAGAGCAACAAGGTGGGTTTTTGAAAGCACTATTGCCAATCATTGGTTTGATTATTTTGAGTGCATTGGCTTGGGCGTTACTGCGTGGTTGCCAAGAAAACCCTGAGCCTGTTGCCACGCCAGCCATGTCACAACAGATAGCAGGTGCAAGTAATGTAGAAGCGGCTTCATTACGTGTGGCCACAGATGAAAACAGTGAATTGTATGCTTGTCGTATGAGTGTGGGCGATGAAACGCTACAGACCAATGTAATGGCTGCGCTCACTGCTGCATTTGGTGATGAAGCCAATAAGTGTCGTGCTGATGTTGATGATCATTTTACGGTAGACATGCCAGTAGCAGCTCAGCTTACGACTGTTTTGCCTATTCTAAAAAGTGTACCAAATGCTAGTATGATTATTGAAGGTGACACTATCACTGTCAATACGTCTGATGCGTTAGCATTGGACAAGCTAATAGCTGACTTAAAAGCAGCGGCGCCAGCGATGAAAGTGCAGGCTGAGAGGCCATTAGACTTAAAAGATGAGATAGAGAGTAGTTTGTTCGCTGCAACTAATGCGATGAAAAATCTTGGTGACAATCCAGATCCAAGTGATGTGGCTCGTGCATTAAGTGTTCAGATTATTAATTTTTCCGTAGATGACGCAACGCTGCCGGAGGTAAATAAAGAGTTACTTGATCAGGCCGCCAAAATTATCGCCGAAGTGCCAGATATCAAGCTGATGATTATCGGTCATACAGATGGTCAGGGATCGGATGATCATAATAATGAGCTGTCTCGTGAGCGTGCCAACGCCGTCAAAGAATATTTAGTATCGCAAGGTGTCGATACCAATAAGCTTACGACGAGAGGTATGGGTGAGTCAGAACCTATCGCTGATAACTCGACTGAGCAAGGGCGTTTTCACAATCGTCGCATTGAGTTTGTTGTCAATGATGAGCCTAGCAGTGCGAATGATGGCATGACCATCAATAATGAGTCGCTTGATCCAGATTTAAATCCTCTTGATAGTGATAATGATGACGTGCTACCAGATAGTGATGATGTTACTCAAGATATGGATGTAGACACAGCAAACTAATCTATAATATTTTGAGTGAAAATAGTTCATGATGGAAAAACCGCACTTTATAAAAGTGCGGTTTTTGTTTTTTTATATTTGCCATTCTATTATTTATGGATATTTCACAAGCCCTACTTATATGCCGTAGGGTCTTTGGCACTGTCATGATTATTTGTCGCTTGCGGCTCAGGTTTTGTGTCAAAAAAGGTTTGAGTCACATTCTGTTTGGCTTGTTGCCAATATTCAAATTGCTGGCAGGTAGATTCCAGATCTCCTTGCCATAGTGGAATATTGCCACACATGGTTTTGATACGATTTTGATTGGGGTAGGGCAACTCTTGTGCCGCTTCAGCTGCTTCATGGGCGGCGACTCGATCATTACAAACTAGTGCGATATCACAACCTGCTTCAATAGCGGCTTTTACACGTGCGCTGACATCACCTGCTGCTTGAGCACCTGCCATACATAAATCATCAGAGAATAAAACGCCATTAAAATCGAGTTGATCACGGATAATGTCTTTTAGCCAAATCTTGGAGAATCCTGCTGGTTGGTCATCGACTTGCGAAAAAATAACGTGAGCAGGCATTAAAGCATCGAGCCATGGCAGTGTTTGTGCAAAAGGCTGCATATCACTCTGCATAATCTCGTCCAAACTCCGTGTATCTACTGCTTCAGCCACGTGTGAATCAGGAGCAATGGCACCATGACCAGGGAAGTGCTTGCCTGTAGTTGCCATACCCGCTGCTTTCATGCCGCGCATAAACTGAGTTGCCAACGCAATAATGGATTGTGGCTCCTGATGAAAGCTACGGTCACCAATCACTTGACTAATACCATCTCTATCAAGCACAGGAGCAAAGCTCAAATCTACCCCGACCGCCAACACTTCTGTGGCCATCAGATAACCACAGTCATAAGCAAGGCTCAGCGCATGGCTTGGGTCTTGATTAAACAACTCACCGAGCCTTCCCATAGCAGGCAAGGGTGTAAAACCCTGACGCAACCGAGCAACTCGACCGCCTTCTTGATCGACACCGATGAGTATATCGGGGTTGTGATAGCGTATGTCATCGCACAAGGTTCGCACTTGTGCAGCATCTGCTACATTTCGAGCGAATAAAATTACCCCGCCAACTTGTGCCTGCTTGAGTAAACTAACATCTTCAGCAGTCAGTGCGGTACTATCGATATCAATCATTAAGACGCCGTACATTGCGTAATCCTTATGGTGTTATATGATGGGTAATGCTAAAACAAGCATGAACAGTCAATATGTTCTTATTATGACAGTTATTATTAATTGAGCATAATATGGCAGACTGATGAATCCAAATCAATTTGTATAATCAGTGAGCTACCAAACCGCTACGGTGTTATTCTCCTTAGATATGCAATCTGCAGTCGGCTGCTTTGTATCTATTTTAGAATTATTTGACTGCAGGTAGGTGCTAAGTCATTAATCATAGGCGTAAATAATTATGTAGGATAAATATAATAGAAAATTTGGTATGTGCACGCGTAGCGTGTAATATTGCTTATACAGTTTGAGACAGTCCAGCATTTATGCTTATGATAATATTGATTGATTTTTAACAGTACATATTGGCAGTTAGTGGCGACATTTAATATCGGTAACCAATGCTTTAAAGTAAAGCATAGAGAGGGTAGAGTGTATGGGTTGTAATTAACTCAATCACTTTCGGTTTTTATAATATAAATAATATTACTAACGCAAAATAACTAGGTATATATAATGAAAAAACAACCAGCACAGTGGCTACTCAGTGCAGCGTCAGTGGGCATCGCCGGTATCATTCTTGCTCAAAGCTATGGAACCGCCGTAGCCGACACCAATACTGGAAGTTTCGTACAAACTCCTGAACAAAAAGTCACCACTCGCCAAGTCGCTGCATTGTTGGATCGTAGTCATTATCTCAATCAGCCTCTGGATAGTAAAACTGGTGCTGAGATTCTGTCCATGTATATTGACAGCCTTGATCCAAACCATACATTATTTTTGCAGTCTGATGTCGATGAGTTTAAGAAAAAATATGGCGATGATTTCGGTGCTAGGCTCAAGCGTGGCGATTTGTCTGCGGGAGTCGATGTTTTTGAGCGCTATCGTAAGCGCTCAAAAGAGTATTTTGAGATGGCAAGTAAAATGCTAAAAACTGATATCGACTTGACTGGTGACGACACAATCGTGCTTGATCGCGAAAAGCTTAATCATTTCAAAACCAAAAAAGAGCAGCGTGACTATTGGGCACGCCAGTTAAAATTTAGTTTGATAAGTATTACGCTTGGTCAAGAAGACGAAAAAGCCAAAGAACAAGTTTTCTTGGATAATCCAGACATTACGCGTGGACAAGACTTGGTTCGCAATGATCAGCGAACACCAAGTGAAATTTTATTAAATCGTTTGTCACGCCAGCAAGAGCAGTCACAACGCCTTACTAATGATGAAATCATGGAAACGGTTCTCAATACAGCGATGCTGACATACGATCCACACAGTAATTATTATGCACCAATTCAGGCAACTGAGTTGCAAATTCAATCCAGTTTACAGTTAGAAGGAATCGGTGTATCTATTCGTCCAGATCGTAAAAATCCAGATTATACTCGTATTGTGACCTTAGTAGATGGAGGACCAGCGGCTAAGTCTGGTCAAATCAAACCCAATGATTTGATTGTTGGTATTGCAAAAGACGGTGAGACCATGACAGATGTAGTGGGTTGGTCAACCCGCGAAATTGTCGGTTTGATTCGTGGTAAGCGCGGTACCTCAGTAACGCTTAAACTACGCCAGCCTAATACACCTGATGCCAGTGCTCGTACGGTAACTGTGGTACGCGATATCATTCAGCAAGAAGAATCGGGCGTGACCCATCGCGTTGTAGAAGTGCAGCGCCCTAATATTGATAAAACGCCGAAGCGTATTGGTGTCCTAGAAATTCCAAGTTTTTATCTCAATTATCAAGCACGCCGTAATGGTGAAGACTATCGCAGTGTCAGTATCGATACCGAAAATGCGCTGAAAGCCTTGAACAAAGAAAACATCGATGGGCTAGTTGTTGATTTACGTAATAACCCAGGCGGTTCGTTAGATGAAGTGGCTAAAATGCTTGGCTTCTTTATTAAAAGCGGACCTATGGTACAAATCCGTGACAATCGTGGCAATGTTCAAGTCTACCGTGATGACGATGGTGGTGAGCAGCTTTATGATGGTGATATGACGGTCATTACCAACTTAGCCTCTGCATCAGCCAGCGAGATATTTGCAGCGGCTATTCAAGATTATGGTCGTGGCCTGGTCGTTGGTAGTACCACGACAGGTAAAGGTTCTGCTCAAATTCAGCTAGATAGTTTGGCGTTGGGTTCTGCTACTTTAACGCAGCGCAAGTTTTATCGAGTGACTGGTGGTAGTACGCAAAATAAAGGCGTTGTGCCTGATGTTGAATTGGTCAATATCTATGATGATGCAACCTTTGGTGAGCGAGCACAGAAAAAAGCACTTCCTTGGGATACTATCAAAACAGCTCCTTACAAGCCTGAAGGGAAGTTTACTAGTGATACATTAGCGACTCTTAATCAACAGTCTAAAATTCGTCAAGAGCAAAATCCACAGTTTGTGTATTTATCAGCGTTGAATGATATTCGTGATATGGAAGATGAAAAGAAACCTATCAAACTTGATATTAATAGTCGCCGAGCTAAGATGAAGTTGATTGAAAAGCGTTCATTAGAAGCTGAAAACAAACGCCTCATTGCTACTGGAGAGCGTCCTTATGCAAATTGGAACACTTATCAAGCAGCCATGGATGCAAAGTTTGAAGAACGTAGCCGTATGAAAGCCAGTGAGCGCCCAGAGTTACCTGAAGATGAAGTCTTCATCAACGAAGCGGCTTATATCATGCTCAGTGCTAAACCTGAAATGCTGCTAAGTCCAGAAGATAAGTTGTAACAGGTTCATGTAAGCATATGCTTACGTTAATAGACGTTTATACCTCTTACTAACTATGGGTCAATCTGCGATTATAACTGTACGGCACGACTGAACGAATAGGTTCATTGGTACTAGGGATTGGTATCTTAAAAGTCGCATCAAGGATAGATGGTTTGCTGATTAAGGATGATAGGGCTGGATGCCCGAAATAGTTAGAAAATACCCCGGGATTAGGTATCTTTTAACGATGACATGGATGGTTAATGATAAAAGCCGCATAACGCTTGTCGTTATGCGGCTTTGTTATGTTTGAAGGGTAGTAGTCAACAGGTTTATGACGACATACTTATTCTTTATTGTCTATCATCTATAAAGGAGCGGAGCTACAGCGTTGACCTCGCTTGAGGTATCACATATACGCTTATACCCGATTGCTTGATATTTATCTTTAACTGAATCAACCGTATCTGACGGCATACAGTTTGACGACATAAAGCCTTAGTAGTATTTTCTATAAGTTATAGGCCTAAAAACAGGCACAAAAAAAGCCAGTAGCGATAACTACTGACTTTTTAGATAAAATGATAATAGCTTATCACCTCATCTTTTCTTACTATTCTTTAGAATAGATTAGTGCTCAACGCCACCAGCACCATGCACATGGCCATGGTTTAGTTCGTCTTCAGTTGCTGCACGTACTTCTTGAACTTCAACGTCAAACGTTAGACGCTTACCAGCCAATGGATGGTTTGCATCAACCGTTACTTCTTTGTCGTTTACGTCAGTAACGGTCACTAGCATTACTTGGCCGCCAGCTTCTGACTGAAACTGCATACCAGGTTGGATGTCATCAACGCCTTGGAAGTTTTCACGTGGTACGTGCTGTACCGCTTGCTCTTGGTATTCGCCGTAGCCATCAGCAGGCTCAACAACAGCATTTACTTGTTCGCCAGCAGATTTACCTTCTAGCTGTTTTTCAAGACCTGGAATAATGTTGCTATGGCCATGCAAATAGGCAAGTGGTTGACCTTCTGGTGATTGGTCAAGGATGTTGCCTTCGTCGTCTTTTAGTGTGTAATTGAATTTGACGGCTGTATCTTTTGCGATAGTAGTCATAAATTATCCTAAATATTATATCTATGTAAAAAATTAAATACGGTTGCAATAAACCTAAAAAATTCAATTAGCAAGCCAAATAGCCACGTCATGAGTCAATTATCATCAGTTTATTAAAGTAACTTTAACAGTTAGCATCTTTAATTGAGATGCTACATATAACTTTCAAGGTAAAAGTACGAAAAAATGCTATTTAATCCTAATAAATGCCATATTTTATAGAAAAATTTTTGCTTTTCATCGTTTGAAGACGGTTATAAGGTGTTGCTAGTTTGGCATTTGCGTTTTTGGGTAAGGCTCTCTAACATAACTATAAAAATAAGGATGAAATGACCATGACTTCAGTTACTAGCAATCAGTCAGTAGTAACCAATAACATCAAGAATAGTTTTAATAATAATGATTCGAATACGATGCCTAATATTAGCTATCGATTCGATTTTAAGCGTTTCTGTGAACATTTGGTTGATGTATCGCTTAGCTTTACCGCAACGATTGACGTTCCCCAGCTTTGGTTACCAGCATGGATACCGGGCAGTTATTTGATGCGTGAGTTTGCTCGAAACATTACCGCTGTGCATTATGAAGTGTTAGATAGCCAAATAGTAGGCGATAACAAAAAGTCCGAGAGGTATCGTGGCCAAAAAATAGACAAACATACTTGGGCGCTGCCGCATATTAAAACAGGACAGACAGTAGTCGTGCACTATGAAGTTTATTGTTATGATCTGTCGGTACGTACCGCTTATGTCGATCAGCAGCGATTGTATGGTAACTTCACTTCACTTGCATTGGCAGTATCAGGGCAAGAAGATACGGCTGTCACGGTGAGCTTAATCGTACCGGCCACATTCTTTGCAGATAAAAAGGAAGATCATGTACAGTTAGCCTCGGGCTTAGAGTCTGTGCATTTAAAAACCGACGCTCAGCACAGTTATGGGTTACAAGCTGAAAGCTATCATGAGCTGATTGATTATCCTTTTGAAATCGCAGAACAAGATAAGTTTGATTTTATTGTTCAAGATGATACGCATCAAGCGTTACCTCACAGCTTCTATTTGGCTGGTAAACACAGTGCTGATATGGGCAGAGTCCAGCAAGACGTCACTCAAATTTGTCAGACGTACTTAGACTGGCTGGGCGATGCACCGTTTAATGATTATACTTTTATGACGTTTGCCAGTGGTCAAGATTATGGCGGTTTGGAACATATCAATTCGACCAGTTTGATCATTCCGCGCCGTGATTTGCCAAGTGTCGATGAGCCAAAAATCCCAAGTGCTGAGTATCAGCGCTTTTTAGGTTTGTGTAGCCATGAGTATTTTCACGCATGGTGGGTTAAAACAGTACGTCCAGATGTAATGTTAGATGTCGATTTGCGTCGTGAAGCTTTTACGCCATTGCTATGGGTGTTTGAAGGTTTTACCTCTTATATCGACGATTTTATGTTGCAAGCGTCAGGTGTGATTGATAAGGAAAGCTATCTTAAATTATTAGCCGAACAGATCAATCGTTATTATCAAACGGCTGGTCGTGCGCACCAAAGCGTTGCAGAGTCGAGCTTTGATGCTTGGATTAAGTTGTATCGCAATGATGAGAATACAAACAATGCTGGTATCAGCTACTACAATAAAGGAGCGTTGGTAGCCTTGTGTTTGGATTTAATACTGCTGCAACACACAGATGGTCGCTATCGTCTGTTTGATGTGGTTAAGGATTTTTATACGCAAGCCAAGCAAAACGACAACAAACGAGTTGGTATCAATAGTGCTGATATGGGTGCGGTAATTGGGCAGTTTATACCACTAACTGTTTGGGAGGATTTTGAGCGTCGATATGTCAATGGTGTTGAAGAGCTCCCTATCGAGGCACTGTTGGCGGCCAATGGCACTAAAATACGTGCCAATACCAAAGAGACTGCTGATAAGCATGTGCCGTGGGGCATGCGCTGTACGGAAACACCAGCAGGACTGAAGGTCAATCGCGTACAGCGTGAGAGTGCAGCTGCTAAAGCTGGTATATCAGCGAATGATATTATCGTAGCGATTGACGGTATCAAAGCTGATACAAAACAGTTAGCATCACTTAGTACTGCCACGCGTGACGTGGAATGTCACTTATTTCGCCGTGATGAACTGATATGTGTGAATGTACTACCTAAAGCGGCTATTGAGCTTGACGCTGATGAAGGTATCGATACTAGTCATGACACGACTGTTCCATATAAAGTCAGTCTGCATTTAATCAAAGGCATGACACTGTCCAATACCAATGATAAACAGGATTTAATAGAGGAGGATTGGCAAGCATGGCTCAATGCCATGAGCCGCTATTGAGTATCGAGAGTTTTTCTATCCGTAAGTGTTATAGTAGCTACTGACAATCAGATATTAAGCGCCACCCTGTACCAAAAACAGATTTGGTGCAGGATGGCTAGGTTTATGGCGAAGAGTTATCAGCAATTCGCTATATTTTATAGACCTTAAAGTCTAATTCACTGGCTGCTCAATTTGTACTTCATCATTATCAGTGCTGTTGGTATCATCATCAATTGCGCTATTGTTGGCTTTAGGCTCATTATTAATAACTTCTAAAGCAGCAATCCAGTTTTGCATTAACTGAATTTCAGCTTGCTGTGCGTCAATGATATCTTTAGCGAGCTGACGCATCTCTTCATTAGTACCGTATTCCAGTTGAATTTTTGCCATTTCTACCGCGCTAATATGATGCGGTAGCATGCCGCGCGCAAATGCCATATCAGGTACGGGATCTGCAATTCCTAATACCATGTCACCATTCAAGACATCCATACTTCTTGCATAGGCTTCTTGCATGGCCTCAGTATTGGGTTTAGGCTTGACGGTATCAGGGTGGCTGGCAAGCCACTTATTTAAAATAGCGATCTCTACTTGCTGATTGTCAATAATATCTTGAGCCAGTTGGCGTATCTCTTCATCACTGCCATATTTCAGTTGAATTTTTGCCATTTCTATCGCACCACGATGATGACCAAGCATCGCTTTAGCAAAGGCGGTATCAGGATCGTTATAACTCATGCCAATCATCATTTCATCATGCATTCTTGTCATCGCTCTTGTGTAATCTCTGAGCTCATCCGTCATTTGGCTTTCGTCTATGGTATCTTCGTCTTCTGACAGGTCATTAGCATCGTTTTCCTCAGGGGTTTCAGCCATGTCTGTTACGGGTGAGATGGTCTCTTCGTCAAGACTTGCTTCGCTATTTTCTGTTTTCGGCTGACAGGCACTCAGTATAAGTGCAGTAGAAATACTGGTGGCCAATAACACAAAACGATGAGAAGCAATCATGAGATATTCCTAAAATAAAAAATCAATAATAAATAAATGTGGCCTATTATACATAACCAATGATGTGTTTAAGCTTAACAGACAAACCTTACTCGTTCGAGACACTCTGTTTAATAGGTCGTAAGCTATTTTCTTGAGCCCGTATTCGATGTGTATGGGATTGACGGTAGGTTAGTCTTAAATACCTAGCTGCTGGAAGTGCGCACTATCTAAATGAATTCGTATAGACTCACCAACTGCTAAATCATTCAATTTAAACCCTGCAACTGACCAACGTATCAAACGCAAGCAAGGCAGTCCCACATGTGCAGTCATGCGTCTCACTTGACGGTTTTTACCTTCATAAATAGTTATCATCAACCATGAGTCTGGCACACTTTTACGCTCACGTATCGGTGGATCACGTTGCCATAGCGGCATCGGTAGATCATCTGCACTGATATGTTTTACCTCAGCAGGGATGGTTTTGCCATCTTTTAGCACCACGCCATTTTGCAGCGCTTTTAGTTGTTCAGGAGTTGGAACTCCTTCGACTTGCACCAAGTAAGTCTTGCCTTGTTTGCGCCCGGCATTAGCTTTGGGTGGATGGGTAATCGCTTTATTGACGCGTCCATCATTGGTCAAAATCAGCAGACCTTCTGAAGCAGCATCAAGCCGACCAGCTACTCGTAAGGATTTATCAGTAAAATACTGGGATAGGGTAGTATGGTTATTATTACTGTCATCTCTGAACTGGCTTTGTACCCCATAAGGCTTATTAAATATAATGAGACTAGAAGTCGACATGGAGTGATATTTCCTGAATTTAAATCGTTAGTGAGTTATTACAACAGATATCTGATACTAAAAATAAGCTAAAAGTAGCTATAGGTTAATTACTATAGCCAATCTCATGTAAATCCGCTACATCGTCATCCTCGCCAACCATAATAGTGTATAGCTTGCACTCGGTTTTTTTGTATCGAAATTATTTAAACGTAACTATATAGTTTACATGTTTGCTTATAACACTAGGGCGTGTCTTCAATTCACCCGATAGTCATCTAAATGGGCTGAAAATGGCTAAATCTTGCCAAACATCGTCAAATAGCTGGTTAATATCTCGATATTATCTGCGCTATTTTTCTTGTTTGACGACAATTTATCTCATTTTTATCACCATTTTTGAAATGAAGACACGCCCTAGATCAATACCAAAATAATATTTGAATGTTCAACACACTCTAAAGTCATTTTGTAAAAATAGTATTCATATTTTTGATACATAAATGTGCTGTATGTAAGAGCAGTTGTTGTCTTCAAGTTTGTTTAGTTAATGAGTGTCTAAAACACTATTATAATAAAATAGCTAGCATAACAGAATGCCAGTGACGCTTGCGATATCTAACAGACAACTAAGAAGTTTTGTTTTTGGTAAAGCGATAATCCACGATGGGTATTTCCTAAGAGTATTTAAGCTTTGAGTAGTATGGTTTATAGATGTGTATCCACCCCCAGCTACTTATGTAAGTGTTTTTTATTTGACTCTCTACAAAACTTGTAGAAGACACATAAAAAAACACCTCAACGCCATAAGAGGGTTGAGGTGTTTTGTTTATTAAGACTTAATAGCCTAAATATAATCGCTTAGCTATTACAGCGATGCTAATGCTTCATTAAACAAAGCACTTGGGCGCATTGCTTGTTTGGCCAATGTTTCATCGGCATAGTAGTAGCCTTTGATATCTACAGGTTTGCCTTGAACTGAGTTAAGCTCTTCAACAATGGCAGCTTCATTTTCTTTGAGCTTTTGCGCCAATGGTGTGAATTTCGCTTTTAGCTCGCTATCTTGATCTTGTGCTGCTAGCTCTTCAGCCCAGTACATAGCTAGATAGAAGTGGCTGCCACGGTTATCTAACTCACCAGTCTTACGTGATGGTGATTTGTCATTTAATAGCAGCTTTTCTGTCGCTGTATCTAGTGTGTCTGCTAATACTTTGGCTTTAGCATTTTTGTCATGTTCTGCCAAATGCTCCAAAGATACTGTTAAGGCTAAGAACTCGCCCAATGAATCCCAACGTAAGTGGTTTTCTTCTGTTAGCTGTTCAACGTGCTTAGGTGCTGAACCGCCTGCACCGGTTTCAAACAAACCGCCACCCTTCATTAATGGAACAACAGACAGCATTTTAGCACTGGTGCCTAGTTCTAAAATTGGGAACAGATCAGTGAGATAGTCACGTAGAATGTTACCAGTAGCAGAGATGGTATCAAGACCACGAGCGACACGCTCTAAGGTATAGCGCATGGCACGTACTTGTGACATGATTTCGATGTGTAGGCCTTCAGTGTCATACTCTTTTAAGTACGTTTCAACTTTTTTGATCAGCTCATTTTCGTGCGGACGGTATGGGTCAAGCCAGAAGATAACTGGGGTATCTGATTCGCGCGCGCGGCGTACGGCAAGTTTGACCCAATCTTGGATAGGCGCATCTTTGACCTGACACATGCGCCAGATATCACCTTTTTCCACACGTTTTTCTAGCAAGACTTCATCGGTATTAATATCAACAATACGCGCAATACCTGCATCGCTAGACTCAAACGTTTTATCGTGTGAACCATACTCTTCGGCTTTTTGTGCCATCAAGCCAACGTTAGGAACCGTGCCCATGGTTTTCGGATCAAAGTTACCATGCCATTTGCAGAAATTAATCATCTCTTGGTAAATACGTGCAAAGGTAGACTCAGGCATGACGGCTTTACAATCATACATTTTGCCATCAGCGCCCCACATTTTACCACCTGAACGGATCATCGCTGGCATAGAGGCATCAACGATCACATCACTTGGTGAGTGGAAGTTAGTAATACCTTTTGAAGAGTCAACCATCGCTAGACGTGGACGATGCTCTTGGCACGCATGCAAGTCTTGTTCGATCTCTTCACGCTTTGAGGCTGGTAGTTTTGAGATTTTGTCATACAGATCGGCCATGCCGTTGTTGACGTTGATGCCTAGCTCATCAAAGAAAGCACCATGTTTCTCAAAGGCTTCTTTGTAGTAGATACGAACTGCGTGGCCAAATACGATAGGGTGAGACACTTTCATCATGGTGGCTTTTACGTGTAATGAGAACAAGATACCAGCTTCGCGGCAATCTTCCATTTCACGCTCATAAAACTCTAGCAGTGATTTTTTGCTCATGACCATCAGGTCGATGACTTCTTTATCAAGCAGAGCAATCTCAGGCTTTAAGACTTTTGTGGTGCCATCATCAAGTAGTAGGTCCATACGTACAGTACGAGCTTTATCTAAAGTGATAGACTGCTCGCCATCATAAAAATCGCCACCGTGCATGTGTGATACGTGCGTGCTTGACCACTGTTTCCATTCACCCATAGAGTGTGGATGCTTACGTGCATAGTTTTTAACGGCTTTTGGTGCGCGGCGATCTGAGTTACCTTCACGTAGGACAGGGTTAACTGAACTGCCTAAACTTTTACCATAACGCTTACGTAATGCTTTTTCTTCGTCAGTTTGTGGATCTTCTGGAAAATCAGGAATGGCAAACCCTTTGCTTTGCAACTCTTTGATACATGCTTTGAGCTGTTGTACAGAAGCACTGATGTTTGGCAGTTTGATAATGTTGGTATCTGGATCTTGTGTCAGGCGACCTAGCTCCGCTAAGTTGTCAGGTACGCGCTGCTCTTCAGTTAGGTACTCAGGGAATTCAGCCAACACTCGAGCGGCGACTGAGATATCAGTGGTTTCAACAGAAACGCCTGCTGTTTGGGCAAAGGCCTCAACAATGGGTAAAAATGACAGGGTCGCTAGCGCTGGGGCTTCGTCAGTTTTTGTATAAATGATTTTTGACATTGTAATCGGGTATCCCTTTAGTTGTCGTTAAGAATAATGCATACATATAATGTCGAATACAGTTTGAAAATACTACGTACAAACAAATTATATGATTGGATCAAGTACATCATGTGTCATCTCTAATAAATGATTAGAAATCACTTAAGTTTTTCTTTTACTTGCATTTGTTAATAGTCATTAGGGTAATGTGATTTTTTGACTGTCTACACGTGACTGCCTGAGAGTCATAAAT
The DNA here is from genome assembly GCF_052376215.1 of Psychrobacter sp. AOP7-B1-24. Classification (NCBI taxonomy): domain Bacteria; kingdom Pseudomonadati; phylum Pseudomonadota; class Gammaproteobacteria; order Moraxellales; family Moraxellaceae; genus Psychrobacter; species Psychrobacter sp. AOP7-B1-24. The sequence goes on along the minus strand of NZ_JBQSVL010000014.1, from coordinate 25,038 downwards.
CACTAAGTTTATATTATAGTTGATTGACTACAAACGAGCTATGATGTCAATCTTGTATAATGAACTAATTATACTATGTTCATACATACCCTATGTGTTCAAATTATTATAAGCTAATAACAACCTTATTCTATCAGTCATCAGCTTTGATATCATCTTTTCCATGCAACTACTGTCTTTTCATTGGCTTTTATTGCGTATATAAGGTGTAGAATATTTGCATTGTTATAAAAACCACCTACATTATAGTCGGTGGTTTTTTATTGGATATAGATAAGTTTTTGCAAATTGTGACAGCATGCACACAAAAATTTGTTAGGCTAACAGCTAATAAAAAGCAAAAAATAGTGAATCTTATGAGTTTACAGTATGCATTACTCAGTGATACTAGCTGGCAGGGCTTAACAAATTGGCAAACGCCTGACACGCCTTTTATGTCATTTGCTTTTTGGCAGGCATTGACGGACACAGGTGCTATCGGTGAAGCAGCAGGGTGGTTACCTATTTTTATCGTTGTTTATGAAGTCGATGATTTGCCAGACGCAGAAAGTGCTGAAACCACAGCAGTAGAAAATACCGCTGAAGTAGACATCACGCATCCAGTGGCAGTTATGCCTGTGTTTGTAAAAGGTCATCATCGAGGTGAGTTTGTTTTTGATCACTCATGGGCGGAGGCGTATGCGCGTTATGGAGTTGATTACTATCCGCGACTGGTCACCAGTGCGCCATATACCCCCATTACTGGTCAGCGTTTGTGGCTAGCTGAAGGTGAGAGCCTAAGTGCAGACATTATAAAGACCGCTATTGCTGGCGTAGATGACATTGCTCAGCAAGTCGGTGCCTCAAGTTGGCACGGTTTATTTGTCACACCTGAAATGGTCAATGTCGCTAACGATGCTATGCCGACAGGTGTCGATGTAGAACGAGCGCTCGCCGCCCAATCTACCCAAAACGGTTTAGAAGCGACCGCTATTGAGATGCCTATACTTGAACGTCAAGGCTGTCAGTTTTTGTGGCAAAATAAAGATTTGCTCAATGACAGTCAGCCTTTTGCGGACTTTGACGCATTTTTAATGACGTTAAAAGCCAAAAAACGTAAAACCATTCGGGCAGAGCGTCGTAAAGTTGCTGAGCAAGGCATCACCTGTTACCGAAAATGTGGTGCAGATATTACCGATGCTGATTGGAAGGCATTTTATCACTGCTATGTGATGACGTATGCGGTGCGAGGTCAACATCCTTACCTGACGATAGATTTTTTTATGGAATTAGCACAAAGCATGCCAGAGCATCTGATGCTGGCACAAGCACTCAATGATGCCGGTGAAATCATTGCCAGTAGTCTGTTCTTATACGATAAATCTGATAGCGGCAGTGTTGGTGGTGATATTGATGATAATGCGACTCTGTACGGGCGTTATTGGGGTGCGCTGGGTGAATATGACAGTTTGCATTTTGAGCTGTGCTATTACCAAGGTATTGAGTTTGCTATCGAGCAAAGTTTGAGCTACTTTGACCCAGGTACGCAAGGGGAGCATAAGCTGATACGAGGCTTTGTGCCAACCAAAACGCATTCGTTACATCGCATTTACGATCCACGTTTTGTGCCAGCTATCGCCAATTTTTGTACCCAAGATCGTCATCATATGGCGCAATACCGACAGCAAGCCCATGAAGCATTGCCTTTTAACGCTGATAATATGCCTGATTTTTTGGAATAGGTATTTGTATTCTTATTGGTAGCATCCCATCATTAATATTAGCTGTGAATTATGACCAATCGTTATTCTGTACTATCTTTCCAAAATGTACCGCCACCTGAATTATTGCCATGGCTGCATGCCAAAGGCTCGTTAACAGCCTTGCTAGAAGTCAAAGCGGGGCAACCTTTGCGCGTTACCCGCAGCTTTGAGGGTTATCGTCAGCTGTCTTTGATGCAAAAGCAGCAATTAGGGCTACAAGGGATGGCACTGAACCGTCCGATGCTGGCATGGGTGCGTGAGGTGAATTTATACGGTGATGATGAGTTGCCATGGGTCGCGGCTCAAAGCATCTTTCCGTTATCTAGTCTAAAAGGTCGCGCACGGCGATTGCAGCAGCTCAAAGGCACACCCATTGGTTACGTACTATTTAAGCGGCGTCGCACTCTGCCCAATCAGCGGTCTATTTGTCACACGGCAGAGGGTTGGCAACGACATACTCGTTATGATTGGTATGGGCGTCAATTTATGATTAGCGAGACTTTTCTGCCCAGTTTTTAGCAAAGGGTATTACCATAAATAACACGCCCCATATGAAGTAAAATATTATCAATTTTTATAGAAATGGGTATGATTGATAACCGTTTAAAAAATGGCTACTTGATGTGATTTACTCAGGGTAAACTGAGCTTTTTTGCGTTTGTAATATTACGTTTCATGATACACTTGCGCTAGCAATGACGAAGATACCGCATGCCTAATATTGAGTATGGCTGAACGTCATTAGCCGCTTTAATATTGGCTGCCTTTTAATCGCGCCCTTTTAATACTGACTTTGTAATCGCGCCTCTTTAATTCCAGACACTTTTCATTACAGACACTAAATAGGACATCAATATGTTTAAAAATATCTCTCTTCAAAGTTTTGATCCAGTACTCGCTGAAGCGATGGCCGCAGAAAGCGTTCGTCAAGAAAACCACATCGAGCTTATCGCTTCAGAGAACTACTGCTCACAAGCAGTGATGGAAGCGCAAGGTACTGATCTGACCAACAAGTACGCTGAAGGCTATCCTGGCAAGCGTTATTACGGTGGTTGTGAGCATGTGGATGTTGTAGAACAATTGGCCATTGACCGTGCTAAAGAGTTGTTCGGTGCAGAGTGTGTGAACGTTCAGCCACATTCTGGTAGCCAAGCAAACTCAGCAGTATTTTTAGCATTGCTAGAAGCAAACGACACGGTATTAGGCATGAGCCTAGATGCTGGTGGTCACTTAACTCATGGCGCACACATCAATTTTTCAGGCCTAAACTACAATGCCGTACAGTATGGCTTGGTAGATGGCACTGGCTTGATTGATTATGACCAAGTAGACGCTCTAGCACGTGAGCACAAGCCTAAAATGATTATTGCTGGTTTTTCGGCATACTCACAAGTGGTCGATTGGCAGCGTTTCCGTGATATCGCGGACGAAGTAGGCGCTTATCTGTTAGTAGATATGGCTCACGTTGCAGGCTTAGTTGCTGGTGGAGTTTATCCAAGCCCAGTACCATTCGCTGATGTGGTCACTACTACCACGCACAAAACCCTACGTGGTCCACGCTCAGGTATGATTTTGTCTCGTGACGAAGTACTGGCCAAGAAACTAAACTCTGCTGTATTCCCAGGCAACCAAGGTGGCCCATTGATGCACGTTATCGCTGCTAAAGCGGTTTGTTTCAAAGAAGCGTTGGAAGACAACTTCTCTACTTATCAGCAGCAAGTGGTTAAAAATGCTAAAGCGATGGCAAAAGTCGTTCAAGAGCGCGGCTATGAAGTCATCTCTGGCGGTACTGAAAACCATCTAATGCTGATCAGCCTAGTTAAGCAAGAAATGACGGGTAAAGAAGCAGACAAATGGCTTGGCGAAGCTCACATCACTGTGAACAAAAATGCCGTACCAAACGATCCAAAATCTCCGTTCGTAACCTCTGGTATCCGTATCGGTACACCAGCGATTACTACTCGCGGCTTCAACGAAGCGCAAGCGGGCGAGTTGGCAGGTTGGATCTGTGACGTATTAGACAGCCGTGGTGACGAAGCAGTCGCTACTGAAGTACGCGGTAAAGTAGAAGCGATCTGTGCAGAATTGCCAGTTTACGAAAAAAACCAGTAAGCTTGAATCTGTAATGATTTAGACGGCGCTTATTAAGCGTTGTATAACAAAAAACCGCTTAGCATTTGCTAGGCGGTTTTTTTGCTGTAGTCGATTCAATTTAAAAGTAGTACAAGACAACCAAGTGTAGATGTATATGTGATACTTCAAGCGAGGTTAACGCTGTAATACTTTTGTAGTGGAGTGGCTATATTACTCTCTATGAGTATTAGATCATCTAACGCAAACCTATGTTGATATTGTCATTTAGCGCTTTTGATTATATTTAAGTCCGTTGTTTATACTAAAAAATACTACCGACATTTTTCGGTAATTATAGTGAGCTTGACCGAGTTCGGCTATCGGTTTTAACGAGCTAAGTTAATGTTTAATTGAGAAAAACATGTAAATTTTTTTGTTTATATAAAAATATTAGTATATAGTCGATATTGAACTTTTAGTAATAATACTGATACAAAGTATAATAAATAGTTACACTTTGTGTCAGTATCGCTGTAAATGATTATATAAATATTATTTTCACTAAAGGAATTTATATGAAAAAACAATATTTAGTCGCAACGATACTGTTACTTAGTACTACTCTTACGCAAGCAGCAGAACAACAATCAGGTCTCGCAGCATTTGGCGCTGGTCTCGATAGCTTTATGGCCAATATATTTGGCTGGTTCGTCGATCTTATTTTCTTTTCAGTACCTCTTGGCGATGTCAGCTTTCCACTCATCGTAGGTTGGCTGTTAGTTGCCGCACTCATATTTACTTTTTACTTTGGGTTTATTCAATTTCGCCTCATAGGGTTGTCTCTAGATATTGTCAGAGGTAAATATACCGATCCTAACCCCGCTGTCAAAGAAGAAGGTGAAGTTAGTCATTTCCAAGCTTTAGCGACTGCTTTATCGGGTACCGTTGGTCTGGGTAATATCGCAGGTGTGGGTGCAGCACTCGCCATTGGTGGGCCTGGTGCTACCTTTTGGATGATCATGGTTGGCCTGTTCGGCATGGCATCTAAGTTTGTAGAGTGTACGTTAGGTGTAAAATATCGTACGATACTGCCCTCTGGTGCCGTATCCGGTGGACCTATGTACTACTTGAGCCGCGGTATGGCTGAACGTGGTATGGGCGGATTTGGTAAAGTTTTAGCGGTTGGCTTTGCTCTTATGACTATATTGGCGACTTTTGGTGCTGGTAATATGTTTCAGGGTAACCAAGCCTTCGCAGTCATGAGCTCTACTTTTTCGATTCCTACTGATTACAGTATATTCTTTGGTATTGTCTTAGCGGTGTTAGTCGGTTCGGTCATCATCGGTGGTATGCCTCGCATCGCAACCGTTACCGAAAAAGTCGTACCCTTTATGGCTTTGTTATATATCACGATGGCAGTCATCGTACTGGTTGCAAACTATAACCTTATCGGTGCGGCATTTACAGAGATCTTCGTTGGTGCTTTCACTGGTGCTGGTGTTGCTGGTGGTTTTATTGGTGCATTGATTCAAGGTTTGAAACGTGCGACTTTCTCTAACGAAGCGGGTGTTGGTTCAGCCGCTATTGCTCACTCAGCGGTAAAAACAAATGAGCCTGCTACTGAAGGTTTAGTAGCCTTGCTAGAGCCTTTTATTGATACCGTCATCATTTGTACTATGACAGCGTTGGTGATTACTATATCTGGCGTAAACACTGCCGCAAACTTGCAAACGCAAGCAATCACTGGTGTAGAGCTAACCCGTGCCGCATTTATGCAAACAGCGCCAATCTTCCAGTATTTCCTAGCTGTAGCTGTGATCATGTTCGCCTTTTCAACGATGATTTCATGGTCATATTATGGTCTAAAAGCTTGGACTTACCTATTCGGTGAAGGTAAAGTTGGCGAGATGATATACAAGCTTATCTTTTTGGTCTTCGTCGTTATCGGTACTATCGTACAGTTTAGCTTCGTTATCGACTTCTCAGATGCGGCTCTGTTCGCTATGGCTATCTTTAACATCATCGGTCTATACTTCTTGATGCCAATTGTGAAAAAAGAAGTTCAATCCTATGTTGCTCGTGTGAAGAGTGGTGAAATTAAGAAATATAAATAAGCTGTTTGATTGAACGTTCTATTATAACTTGATGATTAAAAAAGCCCGCTAAGATGAGTTTTAGCGGGCTTTTCGATAGCTAGTATTCGTTATTTGCTAGATAGCTATTAAATTTTAGGTAGAAGCTATCTGTGCAGAACTACCAGTTTACGAAAAAATCAGTAAGCTTAACTCTGTACTGATTTAGCCAGCTCTGATTAAGAGTTGGTCAAAAGAAAAACCGCTTGGCGTGTGCTAGGCGGTTTTTTTGTGGTCAGCTCACTTCTGCTTTGATATAAAATATACTACCTTCTTTTTTGACAAGTATGATGCCTTTACTGAAAGGCTTTATAGCGCCTTGATTCTGCGGAATAATGGCGATGTCATTCTCGAGATACCCTAACTGAGCATCTTGTGTCACATTGGTGATGTCTCCTTCAAAGTACCATAGACTATCTTCTAAAAAATTCGTTTTGTTGTCTGCTACAGTTATAGGGTTACCTTGCTCATCTTCCAACTTAAAGGTCGTAGCACCTGTCAGAGCTTCATCCAAAAAATTAATATACGTTAAATCTAAAAACTTAAGATCATTAAATTGTACTGGCACAATCTCTTTACCCAGTTTATCTACCAAGCCTACCTGAGCATTTTTGGTGACGAGGGTCATACCACTAGTAAAATGCTCAACCTTATCGTATTTTAAAGGTACCACTATTTTGTTTTTGGCATTAATAAAGCCCCATAACCCTTCTTTTTGGGCTGGAGCCAAACCTTCTTTGAATGTATCAATATAATCGTATTCGAAGGGAATTAAAACTTGGCCTAATGTGTTAATAAGTCCGACCTTATTTTCTTTGACGACTTGCGCTACACCTTTATCAAAATGCCAAGCATCATCGTACTGTAGAGGGATTATGATAGCTCCCGTAGTATTTATAAAACCTGATTTACCGTTTTTGGTAACTGCAGCAAGGCCTTCACTAAAGTCTAAGGCGTCCTCGTATTGCAAAGGTATAACAGCGTTGCCAGTTCTATCAATAAAGCCATATTTGCCGTCTTTTTTAACCCGTGCTAAACCATCAATAAATACACTGGCCTCATCGTACTGTAGGGGTGAAATAACAGTGCCTGATCTATCGATGAATCCATGTTTATCTGCTTGAGAGACATGTATGATACCGTCGGCAGTGTAGGAGATATGGTCAAACTGCACGGGTGCAATGACTTTTCCTGTATTATTTATAACACCTTCTTTTTCTTCTCTAGTGACGATGACTAATCCTTGATCGAAGCTCTCCATATAATCGTATTCTACGGGTATAACCTCGTATCCTGATCTATTGATAAAGCCAAATCTATCATCCTTCTCAACACGTGCTAGCCCTTCGTTAAAACTTTCAATAGCACTGTATTTTGTAGAGGTGACTCTATTGCCACTTGGGTCTATTAGACTCCATTTGTCTCCTTTGACCACCCGAGCTACACCATTATCAAAGGAGTAAGCATGATCATACTTCTCTGGAATGACAAAATCTCCTTTCTTATCAATAAATCCATAATTATCCTCTGAGGACGGATAGTATTCTGTCATTGATACGATAGCTAAACCCTCGCTAAAAGAGGTTGCATAACCATATTGTAGAGGGATGATTTCATCGCCCTGTTTATTGATAAAGCCATATTTTCCAGCTTTTTCGACGAGGGCTAACCCCTCAGAAAAAGAGTTTGCATAGTCATACTGGATAGGGATAACAATCTCTCCAGCTCTATTAATAAAACCCCATTTATCACCTTTTTGAACGCTTGCCACGCCTTCAGAAAAAGAGCTGGCTTGACTATATTGTAATGAGATGACTTCCTCTCCAGTTTGATTGATAAACCCGCTGTTGCTGTTTTTCTCAACCCTAGCTAAGCCTTCAGAAAAAGATCCAACATTTTCATATTGCAGTGGAGCAATAATTTCGCCATTTTTATTGATAAAGCCCCATTTATATAGAATGACTATATTTGCCAATGGGCGAGATGTCGCGACAGCTGCGAGCCCTTCTTGAAAAGATCTAGCCTTATCATATTGTAGCGGCACCACGATTTGACCTGAGGTATCAATATAACCATGTTTGTGATAAAAATATGGACGTTCAAAGGTAGAGCGTATAACGACAGCAAGTCCTTCGCTTAAGCAATCAACGCTGTCGTAGCCTGCTACAGGAGGTTTCTGGCATATCTCAGTCGATGAGCCATTTGCCCAAGTTGATACAGCGCAGAATACTGTCGCTAGAGCGAGGAGAATAGGTAGTTTAGGTAAAGTAAGGTTTGAACTCATAAGAATCTGCAATAGTCGTCATTAGTTTGATAATAGGTGGGTGACTGAATTAAGTCCAGAGAAATATATAGGCGTATCTGAGTCAATTGTATGTTTGGCTTTACTACAACTTATCACCATTTTTAAATGAAAAGATGCCATAGAAGTAGGGCTATATAAATTAATTTTGATAAAGGGATTTTGGTATTGAGGAAAGGTTGAAAATTTGGGCTTGGTATTAGCTCCGATAAGTAACGTTAAAGTATAGAAAGTAAAAGCCCCGATTATAAAAATATAATCGGGGCTTATTCACATCAATGCAGTCTAAATTTTTACCAAGTAGCCTACATAAACGGCAATTTAGTAAATATCTGCAATACTGTCGCATTGACGATATCGACAAAGAAAGCGCCAACCATCGGTACGATTAGGAACGCTTTAGGCGAGGGTAGATAGCGATCTGTGACGGCCTGCATATTGGCAATCGCGGTTGGCGTTGCACCCATACCAAAACCGCAATGACCTGCCGATAGTACCGCAGCGTCGTAGTTTTTACCCATCACTTTAAAGGTGATGAAGTAAACGTATAGAATCATCACAAACGTCTGTACCAGTAATATTATGAGTACAGGGCCTGCCAAGTCTGTTAGTTCCCACAGTTTCAATGATAACAATGCCATCGCCAAAAACAGACTCAATGACGCATTACCAATCACATCAATGGCGCGGTCAAACATATCAAAGTTAAAAATCATGGTTAATGAGTTACGCAAAATCACACCACCTGCTAGCGCCCATACAAAGGTAGGTAGCTCAAATGAGGTTCCTTCGGCAACCAATGTCATCAAATCAGCAAATGCTAATGCACCTGCAAATAAGGCTAAGGTTTCAATGGTTGATGAGGCGGTAATCAGACGAATGTTATCAGGTTTCTCAAACATTTCCTGAGTGCCATTATCATCGTTTTCGCTGTGTTTGGTACTGTATAAGGACTGCTCTCCAGCGAGTTTTTCGACGTCGCTTGGATTCATATTAGCGGGTGCGGGTTTTAAGCCAAGCTTGTTGATCAATCTGCGAGCAACAGGACCACCAACGATACCACCTGCGACCAAACCATAAGTAGCCACGGCAATACCGAGGGTAGTGGCACCAACCACACCATACTCTTGCTCTAATACAGCGCCCCATGCGCCAGCTGTACCATGACCGCCGGTTAAAGCGATAGAGCCTGTAACCAGTCCGAGCAATGGGTCAAGCCCTAATGCGCTGGCCATGGTTACGCCAACGGCGTCTTGCAATATAATAAATACTGATACCACAATAGTGAATATCAGTAGGGGTGTGCCACCTGCTTTCAATCGACCAAAATCAGCACTCAGACCGATAGAGGCAAAGAACATCAGCATGGTGGCTGTCTGTAACCCTTGATGAAAATTAAAGCTATAGCCCCAAAAAAAGTTAAGGGCGTACACGATAACCGCAGCAATCAAACCACCTGCTACTGGCTCTGGAATATTAAAATCTTCTAAAAATTTAACTTTTTTGACCAAAAATCGTCCAAGCAATAGCACCAAGGTGGCAAAGATTAGGGTGTAATAACCATTTAGGGTAATTTCCATGGGTTAATCCTTTCTATAAAAATAAATTAACCTGAATTTGAGATAAATATGGCTTTATCTCGAATTCAGGTTTGTCTAATGATGATCGACTAAGTGTTATTTGTAGATGGCATGATCACCCATAACGTTGGCTGGCCAAAATCTCTATAAGCATCTTCGATGATACTTTTGAAGGTATTAAAATCTTCTGTATCTATTTTTTTGATAGCTGTTAGATCTAACGTTAAGTCGGTAACATCGCTGTCTGTTAAGCAATCCCATGCACTGTCCCAGTTGTGTGAATAGTAGCTGGGAAAATCACAGGCGTATCCTAAACTTGTTAATAGTGTTGTCTTGTTCAGTATGTCATCGATGACTATGTTAACAGCCTGTGTTGGAACGCTAGCGTTTAGTGCTGTACCGTTTTGGTTACTGTCTTGTTCGTTATGTTGTTTGCAGTTTTGATTAAGGTAGTGAATGGCTTGGCTCATATTATTTTACGTCCAATTTTTTGAAGCTGTCATAATGGTCAACGGTTAAGTAATAGACCGTCGGTGGATTGCCACCAGTGACGATACGCCTTGCACCGCGGTGTGATACGCCAGGAGTGGGTACGGTGTATTCGCGATAGTAGCCTTGAGACTGGGCAGGTAGCCTACCTTCTCGGTTGTAAAAGCTGGTGCCATCTTTATTGGGATAAGGAAATGGCCCACCTTGCTTGATCAGCATGATGGTCTTATCTATTTGTGCGTCACCCGTGACGGAAGAGGCTGGCGCTGAATTTGAGCCGCCTGATGAATTTTGAGATATAGCGGTGGGCGCTGCGCTATCCGAAAAGGCAGTCGACTTTATATCATCAAAGAAATAAAACGCGACTGCGATAATAGCGATGAGGCTAAATAAAGTAGATAGTGGGCTTTTTTTGTTTCGATTGCTATTGTGCTGGCGAGTATTTTGGTTGTTATGCGTATTTTGTGTGCTTGTATTATTGTTATTCGAGTGATGCTTAGGAAGGCTCGTTTCATTACTGTTTTCAACACTGTCTTGAAGACTGAGGTTAGTAGACGTCACTTCTGTTGCGCGCAATTGGTTTTTTTCATTACGTTTGCTATTAAAGTAAACGGATTGTCCCTCTGCGATGGGCTGTGATAATCGTACGGTACTGATATGAAAAAACACGTCTTCACTTTGGTTGTCTACGTCAATAAAGCCATAGCCCTTGTCTTTATTCCAATGTTTGATTCTGCCACTCTGCATGAGCCTACTTTCCTATCGCATGTTTGTGTTATGGTGCAAAATTACGGTTGCGCCGCTTATATAACATATTCATCTCTAATAAAAAAACGTCAGCAATCGAGCTGACGTTTTTTGTGGATTATGCTGTCTGTGAATTATACGGTAAGTCAGCAGATAAGTGCTAAGTTGAGTCAATACGCTATAAGTTAAGCGCGCGTCTCGCCATGACCATAGACGATCCATTTTTGTGAGGTCAGACCTTCTAGCCCGACAGGGCCACGCGCATGGATTTTGTCCGTTGAGATACCAATCTCAGCGCCGAGACCATATTCAAAACCATCGGCAAAACGGCTAGAAGCATTAATCATCACGCTTGCCGAATCGACTTCACGGATGAAGCGCTGTGACTTGGTATAGTTATCCGTAATGATGACATCGGTATGATGACTACCATGCGTATTGATATGTTCGATGGCTTCGTCAATCCCTGCCACTATTTTTATCGCTAGGATAGGCGCTAGGTATTCGGTATCCCAATCATCAGAGGTTGCAGCTGATAGATGACCTTCAAGTTTAGCATTTTGATTTAGAATAGCTTGTGATTTGTCATCAAGGCGTAGTTGCATGGCGTTATCGGCGTCTACAATAGCTTCTGCAATTTTAGGCAATAGCGCATTAGCGACTGCTTCATCAACCAATAGTGTTTCCATCGTATTACAAGTACCGTAGCGATGCGTTTTGGCATTGACGCTGACTTTGATGGCAATCTCAGCATCTGCATCACTATCGATAAAGGTATGGCAGTTACCATCTAGATGCTTGATGACAGGGACTTTGGCATCATTACTGATACGTGCAATCAGACCTTTACCGCCACGTGGCACGATAACATCGACATATTCAGTCATGGTAATGAGCTCGCCTACGGCAGCACGATCTGTTGTCTGTAAAACCTGTACGCTGTGCTCAGATAGATCTGTATGACTAAGCCCTTGTTTGATACATTTGGCAATGGCTTGGTTAGATTCAAAGGCCTCAGAACCACCGCGTAAGATAATGGCGTTACCTGATTTAAGCGCCAATGATGCCGCCTCTAGTGTTACGTTAGGACGTGACTCATAAATCATACCGACCACACCCAGTGGCACACGCATTTTACCCAAGTGAATACCAGATGGACGATAGGTCATGTCAGTGACTTCACCAATAGGATCAGGAAGACCAGCAACGTCTTTAAGTCCTTGGAGCATACCGCTGAATCGCGCTTCATTTAGTTCAAGGCGATCAAGGAGTGCGCTATCAAGGTTGTTGTTTTGACCGTTTTCCATGTCGATTTTATTGGCAGCCAAAATGTCTTGTTTGGCATTGACTAGCTCATCATGAATGGACATGAGTGCCGAGTTCTTATCACCAGTGTTGGCCGCAGCGAGTGTGCGAGAAGCAGCTCTTGCTTGCTTGCCGACAGACTGCATATAGGTCGTAATATCCAATTGACTCATAAATTACTTTCCTTATGTAATACAGGTTTCTATAAATAAAGGCGCCCAATTTTATATAGGTAAAAGTACCTAAAAAGGCGAAAATGTCGCAAAAAAAAAGAAGTTTTGAATGCCCATTTAAATAGCGATAGGTCATTATGCTATTTAACATAGAGTAGATGAGGTCGATAGTAAAGTTGATTTTGTGAACAGCATTTGTTTTATAAGGTATATATGAGCATTGTTTTATGCTGCTTTACTGATTTTGTTCGAGTACGGTCATGACTTATCGTTTGTTAAATCTCGGCGAAAAAACAAATATATCATTACATGCTTTCAACAGAAATGCGTTGTAAGTACTAAGGTAGTCACGACCAATCATCAGTATAGTGAGTTTAAGGTTAAAACTTTTAGAGGCATAGCTTTCAAGAGCATAACTTTTAAAAGTATAAATAATTACGATGGACGGAGTATTAAAATGGCTATTTTAAATAATTATATCAAAAAAGGCGAGATGCCCAAAAGCTGGCTAGTGATTGGCTTAGTTGCAGCGACGTTGGCATTGAGTGCCTGTGGTAAAGATGAGGCACCTATGGAAACTGAGCCAACAGCTGATGCACAAACAGCGGTAGAAGAAGAGACTACTGCCAGTAATGCTGATGATATAGCGATTGCTAGTGCTGATGAGGATATGGCAGTGGGTGAGAACGATGATGTTGCAGTAGCGACTGCAGATGATACAGAAATGCTAGACGGTACCGAGAGCGAAGAGCATGTCTCGACTTACTAGTACGTCTCGACTGACTAATCGACTGACTAAGTAGTTACCAATGAACATGCTTTAAACAGATAAGGCAACGCCTCGTTCGCTAAAGTGATAAAATAAGGCTCAGCGCTGTAAATGCGGTCTGGGCTTTTTTATGTCAACTACTTAGTGATGCATAGTTAATGGCTTATTGGCTTATTGGCTTATTGGTTAAACACAGCGTTTGCCTTTTTACTGTGGAATAAGAGACAATATGTCACTTTTTTGCTTTGTTTGACTATATAAGCTGAGTTGCCGCTTATGTGTTATACCGCATTTTTATTCGTGTTTTCATTCATATTTATTGGAAGTCTGCTAAACCATGCCTGATATTGAAAAAAATCCGACTCGGCCTATCGCCTTAGATTTACAAGACATCCATAAAAGCTATGGCTCATTGGCAGTGCTAAAAGGGGTCTCCCTGACCGCATATGATGGTGATGTTATCTCGATTTTGGGCTCATCTGGCTCAGGTAAGTCAACCTTGTTGCGTTGTATTAATTTGCTTGAACAGCCTAACCAAGGCCGTATCATCATTGGTGATGACGAACTGATGCTAAAGCCCGCTAAGTCAGGCGAACTACAAGCAGCAGATACGAAGCAATTAGAAAGCTTACGTGCGCGCGTGGGATTTGTCTTTCAAAACTTTAACCTATGGCCACACAAAACGATTTTGCAAAACATTATCGAAGGGCCCACGCAGGTCTTAAAAATTAAAAAAGCCCAAGCCATTAGCGATGCCGAAAAACTGCTTGATAAAGTGGGCCTGCTTGATAAGAAGGACGCTTACCCAGCGAACTTGTCAGGTGGTCAACGTCAGCGTGTTGCTATTGCTCGTGCCCTTGCTATGCAGCCGCAAGTGCTATTGTTCGACGAACCAACCTCTGCTCTAGATCCTGAACTGGTCAACGAAGTGCTCGCAGTCATGCGTGAGCTAGCAGAAGAGGGTCGCACCATGCTTATTGTCACGCATGAGATGCGTTTTGCCCGTGAAGTATCAAGTAAGGTGGTGTTCTTACATCAAGGTGTTATTGAAGAAATTGGCACTCCTGAACAAGTCTTTGACAATCCTACCTCCGAGCGTGTTAAAGACTTTATGGCGTCACATCGTCCAAACTAGGTATTAATCCAAACTAAGTATTAAGTAATCACTGTCTCAAAATATTTTAACGATTAATAATGCGTGTTTATGAGTATTTAACCTATAAATACCTAGCCTGCGAATACTTGGTTTATAAGTACCTATGTCTATAAATATCTGTGTCTATAAGTATCTATGTCTATAAGTGTTTAGCCTATCCAATGCATCTATTCAAACAATAGGGTGGTAAAGCGTTTATCATCCTGTTGTCATGTTGGCTACGAAAATTACTGTTACGTAAATATCGTAAACCATTTATTACTCAATAATAACAGTCCGTATGCAAAACGTTTGTTTTTGATATTTTACTCAGGTATTATCGAAAGGTTCATAGGTGGTCAATAATAACGGTTGCCTGTCTATCTATTCTGCTATCTATATTGCTTGTCTGTCAGGGACGTCAGAGAACAAAATATCAGAACCCTAAGTCAGAAAATCCTGTCAAAAACTTATGTAAAACCCATTAGAATTTAAGGAATGTATGATGTCGAATTCTCGCCTATTATGGTCGTCGATGACCGTTACCGCAGCATTGATGTTGAGTGCTTGTAGTCAACCTGCCAATGAAACTGCCGATACCAGTGCTGATGCCCCTGCAGCAGAAACGGCTGACAAGACCATTCGTATTGCAACCGAAGGTGCTTACCCTCCTTTTAACTATACCAATGCTGATGGCAGTTTGGCCGGCTTTGATATCGATGTTGCCAATGCTTTATGTGATCAAATGCAAGCCAAATGTGAAATTGTGGCTCAAGATTGGGACGGTATTATTCCAGGTCTATTAGCGCAGAAGTACGACGCTGTTATCGCTGGTATGTCGATTACGGCAGAGCGTCAAGAAAAAGTGGATTTTAGCGAACCATATTTTGCGAATACAATGGTATGGCTGACAGATACCAATGGTGGCTTTGATCCTATGGCGATTGAAAACGTAACGCTTGGTGGTCAACGCTCAACCACGCCTGGGGCTTATCTACAAGATAACTATGAAGGTAAAGACGGCAATACCGTACAGTTATATGATAATTATGATAATGCTTATTTAGACCTAAAATCTGGTCGTAGTGATGCGGTATTGGCTGAAAAAGTCTCTGCAAAATCATGGTTAGTAGATAACTCAGAAGGCTTTGGTATCGTCGGTGATGAAATTGATAACGATGACAATATTGCCATTGCTGTCCGCAAAGATGATGCACTCAAAGCAGAGTTTGATAAAGCGCTTAGCGAAATCCGTAGTAACGGTGAGTTAGCGCGTTTAGAACAAGCCAATTTTGGCCAATAAAATTGTGTGTCTAGAGAATATAAACCAATATAGTAAAGGATAGTAAAAATGACAATTTCAATGACATCATCAATGGGCAAAAAAGCATTGTGGCTAGCACCGCTTAGCGCGGCAATGCTTATGTTGGCAGGCTGTAATAATAGTGCAACGCCAGAAGCAGACGCGACTGCTGATACCACGGCTGAAGCACCACTAAGTATAAAAATCGCTACCGAATCAAGCTATAAACCATTTAGTTATACAGACGCTGATGGCAAGCTGATTGGTTACGAGATTGAGCTGGTTGATGCCTTATGTACTCAAATGAAAGCTGACTGTGAAGTGATCTCTCAAGATTGGGATGGTTTGATTCCAGGGCTGAATGCACAAAAATTTGATGCAGCCATTGCTGGTATGTCTATCACACCTGAGCGCAAAGAAGTGGTCGATTTTAGTGAGCCGTATTTTCATACTGGCATTATCTTGATCGGTAAAAAAGGCGACGATATCAGCGTTGCTGATTTGAACACTCAGCCTGTTGCTGCACAGCGCTCAACAGTCGCTGCACAGTACTTGCAAGACGAACATGCTGAAGCTGAAATCAAGCTTTATGACACGCAAGACAATGCGTATTTAGACCTTACTTCAGGTCGTGTGCGCGCGATGATGTCTGACAAAGTAACTGGTAACGATTGGCTCAAAACCGATGCAGGCAAAGAATACGAAATCAAAGGTGACGAGATCAGCACTGATGATGATGCGATGGGTATTGCATTCCGTAAAGGTGATCCATTAGTCGCTAAATTTAACACAGCATTGGCTGAGCTAAAAGACAACGGTACTTATGATCAAATCACGGGCAGCTATTTTGGTACTAGCTCAACAGCTGCAGCGCAAGAAGCAGTGGCTACTGAGGACACCGATGTGATGGTTACTGAGGAAGAGCAAGCAACAAATTAATATTGCTGCGCTTTACATTGCTCATCTCTGTTTTATGGTTTTTGATGAACAGGGATGAGTACTACCTGATAAACAAATCATCAAGGATGATCATGAATAAGCAATTTGACCAACACAATGCTATCTCGAACGCATCAGCCATCAGCAATATCAAGGCACGACGATTTTCAGTACCTTTTGTGACGATGGCTGCGCTTTTAACTTTAGCTGGCTGTAGCAACGGTCAAGATGATGCTCATGATAATGTCAATCAAACTGCTACTGAGGCAGACACCGCAGGTGAAGTGTTGCGTATTGGTACTGAAGGTGCTTATGCGCCTTTTAACTATACCAATGCCGATGGCACGCTTGGTGGTTTTGATATAGATATTGCCAACGCTATCTGTGATGATATGCAAATGACTTGTGAGATTATTGCACAAGATTGGGACGGTATCATTCCCGGTCTAAAAGCAGGTAAATATGATGCTATCGTCGCCGCTATGTCTGTGACCCCTGAGCGTGAGCAACAAGTCAGCTTTACAGAGCCGTACTTTAGCAATACGTTGGTTTTTTTAGCCAAAAAAGACAGCAGTTTTGATCCCAGTAATAGTAATGATATCAATACAAACTCTATTGCGGCGCAACGCTCAACCATTTCTTCGCAATGGTTTGAGGAGACTTACCCAGACGCTAATATGAAGCTTTATGATACGCTGAGTAATGCGTTTTTGGATTTGGGTTCCAACCGTGTTGATGCGATGGTATCTGATAAGTTGCCAGCACTAGAGTGGCTTGGCTCAACGTCAGGCAGTCAGTATGCGCTCAAAGGTGAAGAGATTGATATCAATGACAACTTTGCCATTGCGGTACGTCCAGGCGATGAGTTGCAAACGAAGATTAACCAAGCATTGGCTAATATCAAAGCTGATGGTACTTATGATGAGATCAATCAAAAGTATTTTGGGATACCAGAAGCTAGTGCTACAGAAGCTACTGAGACGGCTACGACAGCAGATTCTGTTGAGTAATTATCGGTGATGTAGTAAAGCAACCGTTAGAGCAATCGCATTTAATGAGTTGGCTTTTGAGATAGTTTAATCAGTAAAAAGGGTATGACCATCATGGTGATACCCTTTTTTTATTTTTCTAAAAAATAGTTTGCTACTGCTAATGTTGACTGTGTAGTTTGCGAAATGATGCCCAGTTATGTCTTTTTTTTAGACGATAAGAGCCTATTTAGGTGCTGCCTTTACATGTGAGTATTAACATAGTTTGCAGCGAATATGATAAAATCAGCGCTCATTTCTACTGTGTCAATTTTCGTTGCAATGATTGTATCTCTCTGACATCGATATATGATGCAAAGTGCTTATACCTGATTTGGTATAAAATATAATTGTTGGCAGCGTTCAGCCATTGATGCTGATTCTTTTAACTCATATTTTGCAAATTGCTAATATAAAGAGACTGAGTGGATAATTGTGTTTGATTTACAAGGATTTGGCGCGCTATTACTAAGCGGCGCTACCGTCACCATCAAGCTCGCTGTAACCAGTTTAATCATTGGTATGGCTTTGGGGTTGCTCGGTGCCACTGCCAAGCTGTCTAATGTCTGGCTGCTACGTAAGCTTGCGACGGTATATACAGCCACTATGCGCGGTATTCCTGAGTTGCTGCTAGTGCTGTTTATCTATTACGGTGGCTCAATGCTGCTGATGACCATTCTCAAAAAATTCGGCTATAACGAATATGTTGAGATTAGTGCCTTTTGGGGTGGCGTCATGGCGCTGTCTATCGCTTTTGGTGCTTATGCGACTGAAATTTTTCGCATGTCCATTCAAGAGATACCGATAGGACAGGGTGAAGCAGCGCAAGCGATTGGTATGCGTCCATTTCAGACGTTTTATCGCATCACTTTGCCGCAAGTATGGCAGATTGCGTTGCCAGGATTGGGCAATTTATTTTTGGTGTTGCTCAAAGATACGGCGTTGGTCTCAGTCGTGGGTCTCAAAGATATTATGTATCAGTCTTCACGTGCCGCGCAGTCAACGCAGCAGCCGTTTACCTTTTATATGGCCGCCGCGATTATTTATTTGGGTCTGACCATGTTGATTACTGGCTTTATGATGTGGCTTGAATGGCGTGCCAATCCAGCAGCACGCTATGCTAAAAAGCTGAGCCGTCAGTCAACTCACAGTCAATCGACCATAGGATAGAGGAGAGCTACTATGGATTGGAATTGGCAGGTCATTTTTGACCATATCCCTGACTTACTAGGTGGTGCAGTACTGACTGTACAGCTGGTTGTGATTTCAGGCATTATCGGACTGTTTTTCGGTTTGATCTTAGCATTGCTACGCCTATCCAAAAATTGGCTAGTACAAGTACTTCCGTTTCTTTATATTTTCTTTTTTCGTGGTACGCCGCTACTGGTACAGATATTCCTGATTTATTACGGCTTGGGTCAGTTTGAGGCTGTGCGTGAGTCGTTTCTGTGGGAGCCTGTGCTTAGCCAAGCGTATTGGTGTGCCATTATTGCCTTCACGCTAAATACCAGTGCTTATTTGGCAGAAATCATTCGTGGTGCGATTCAGAACATTCCTGTGGGCGAGCTTGAAGCAGCTGATGCAATTGGCATGTCAAAGTGGCAAAAGCTTACACGTATTACCTTGCCTCGTGCCTTTGGTATCGTGATTCCAGCCTACAGTAATGAAGTTATCTTTATGCTAAAAGGTAGTGCCTTGGCCTCCACTATTGCCTTGATGGATATCACAGGTGTCGCACGTACGATTAGCGCTCGTACTTATACTTTGATGGAGCTGTTCTTTGCTGCTGGTATTGTGTATCTTCTGTTGTCATGGGTGATTTTATTCAGCTTTAGATTGTTTGAAAGAAAGCTTAATCGCTACATGACTTATGTGCCACCAGATGTCACCACCCGAACCATTCCGTAGTTCTATGTTTAATGTTTTTTTTGCACGTAATGGCTATTGATATCTTTGTATGAAAGGCTTATAACTATCAACAATAATCATTATTGTGAGAGCTTATTATGAGTCAGTCATCTACTGCGATTGGTAAAGTGGTTTGCGTTGGCCGAAACTATGCCGCGCATGCCCACGAACTGGGCAACGAAGTGCCTAAAACACCCATACTATTTATGAAGCCTGCCTCATCAGTGGTGACTATTGCTCATCACTCGACCAACCAAACCATTCTACGTCCAAATCCCGAAACTTATGGTGATACACACTATGAGGCAGAGCTGTGTATTCAGCTATCTACAGATTTGCGTGCTGCTACTATTGAGCAAGCCAAGCAAGCGATTGGTGGTGTGACACTTGGGTTGGATTTGACCTTGCGTGATTTGCAAAGCAAGCTTAAAGAAAAAGGTCAACCATGGGAGCGTGCAAAGTGTTTTGATGGTGCATGTGTGTTAGCAGATTGGGTCGACCCACAAGCCTTTGGTGATTTTAGCAACGTAGAGTATCAATTGTATATTAACGATACGCTAACACAAGATGGTGACAGTGCTTTGATGCTGTTTCCGGTATATGAGTTACTGGTCGAAATCAGCCATGCGTTTAGCTTGCAAGCAGGTGATGTGATTATGACGGGTACGCCAAGCGGTGTTGGTATATTGCACGCAGGTGATCGATTAAAACTAAAGTTAGGCGAGCATGAGTGGCACGCAGTGGTAGAATAACTGCTCCTTTAAAACGCAACTTTTCAACACACCTCTGCTATAAAAAATCCCAAGTCATGACTTGGGATTTTTTGTTTTCTATTATCAGTGAAGTCTTATCATCAAAACCTATTATCAAATCTGTGCTATCAGACCTAGGTTGTCAAACCTGTGTCATTAAACCGTCATCTAACGTTCAACATATTGTCATGAATGTTAAGTAGGATAGCGGCTACTTCATATTTTTTTGGCGCTGTTAATAGCAATGCCATGATGTTTTTTATGACAATCCAGCCGAATAGCAAGGTGACTGATAATGACCCTATTAAATAATAAGCAAGCAAACAACAAGCAAATCAATAATGAGCAAATAAATAACAAGCAAAATTTGGCTCATGAAGTTGTAGAAGATTCTAATCCTACCAATAATATGGATTTTCAAACCATTATCAGTCGTCGCTTGAACCGCCGTAGTTTATTAAAAGGTGGCACAGGATTAACCGCTGCCGCCTTTTTTGGTGCCTTGCCATTGGTTGGTCATACTAAAGACGCCAATAGCACCATGACCATTCGTAATGGTGATGATGCCGCTGTGCCAGCACACGGTGATCGAAGCCGTCCAGAAACCTTGAAATTCACTGCCGTGGCGCATTCGACTGCAGCAGAAATGAGCGTGGCAGACGGTTACAAGGCAGAAATGATATTACCATTGGGTACGCCGCTTATGTCGGGTATCGAGGACTGGAAAGACAACCGTGAGCAATCAGCTGAATCATTTGATTGGCGTATGGGTGACAACCACGATGGTATGTGGTTTTTTGGCAAAACAGGTAACAATTACGATGTGAAAGCCTCCGAAAGTGGTTTGTTGGTCATGAATCATGAATACGTGAACAGCGCGGAATTAAGTCCATTTGGCTATGATGTGAAAAAAGACAGCAGCGCCGAGCCTATTTTTCAAGAAGTTCGCCGAGCCACTGACGTGCGCCGTGAGGTCAACTGTCATGGGGTTTCTGTGGTCGAGATGAAACGCCGAGACAGCGGCAAGGGTTATGAGATGGTACGCGACTCTAAATACAATCGCCGTATCACCAGCAGCACAACCTCACAACTGACTGGCCCTGTAGCTGGCTCTGATTTGGTCAAGACTAAATTTGACCCCACTGGTATGAAAACGCGTGGCATCAATAATAACTGCGGGGCAGGATTGTCACCTTGGGGCACTTACTTAACCACTGAAGAAAATTTCTTGGGTGTATTCGCTCGCGGTAAAGATGCCAGCCAGTTAAGCGCAGCTCAGAATTATGGCCGTGAGCGTTATGGTGCAAAAGAAGATCATGCTACTTGGGGTTATTTGTGGCATACACCCAAAGCAGCAGACGCTACCATGACTGATGAATTTGCGCGCTGGAATATGACCGTCGCAGGTAAAACGGCTATGGATGACTATCGTAATGCGTTCAATACCTTTGGTTATATCACTGAAATTGACCCATTTGATAAAAACGCCATGCCGCGAAAACGTACAGCATTGGGTCGTTTCGCTCATGAGAACTGTGCGTTTGCGCCTGTTAAGCAAGGTCGCCCTGTTGTGTTTTACATGGGGGATGACTCACGCGGTGAGTATATTTATAAGTTCGTATCTAAAGCCAAGTGGTCAAAAAGCGATATCGGTGGCGGCCTAAAAGCGGGTGACAAATACATGAACGAAGGGACGCTATATGTTGCAATCTTTAACGAAGATGGCAGTGGCACATGGCAGCCATTGGTTTATGGTCAAAACGGATTAGATAATACCAACAGCGTGCTACCATTTAATGGTCAAGATGACGTATTAGTATTTGCGCGTGCAGCTGCTGATGTGCTGAGTGCCACGAAGATGGATCGTCCTGAATGGGTATCGGTCAGCCCCGTTACTGGTGAAGTGTATGTAACCTTGACCAATAATAAAAACCGCGGTGTCGATGACGATCAGCCTGTTTCAGCCAGTAACCCGCGCAGTTATGACGTGGATGGTAAAGCTGCTGGTAATGATAATGGTCATATTATCCGCTGGGCTGAAACCAATGGCGACCATGCCGCCACCAGTTTTGAATGGGACATTTACCTATTTGCTTCACCTAGTGATAAGTCTGCAGAAAACCTATCAGGATTGAATGCCAATAATGATTTGTCTTCTCCAGATGGTTTGTTTTTTGACCCGCGCGGCGTATTGTGGATTCAGACGGATGACGGCGCGTATACAGATACCACTAATTGTATGGTTCTAGCTGCACTGCCAGGTAAGGTTAATGATGGGTCAGTTAAAACAGCTTCGACAGGGCAGGATACTCGCCTAGGCTTGGCCGCGACTGATGACAATCTCAAGCGTTTCTTTGTCGGCCCTGAAGGTTGCGAAGTGACAGGTATCACTATGACACCAGATTTTAAAACCTTGTTTATCAACATTCAGCATCCTGGTAATGCTTGGGGTGCCGTCAAAGGCGGTAGCACACCACGATCTGCTACGGTAATGATCACCAAAAATGATGGTGATGTGATATTAGCAGAGTCGTTCTCGTAAATTATTGACGCTATATAGAACGAATGATAGTGATGTAAGCTTGACTTATTCATTAATAAAAAATCTCAAGCAATGGCTTGGGATTTTTTTAGATTCAGTATTAAAAAAAGACAAGTAACATCAACTACCTATCAACACTTCCTAACAATATTTTCTAACAATAAATACACTGCAAAACTCAATGATTTTCTTCTATTTATGCTGTTTAAAGACTAGTATAGAAACTTACCTCTTTGCTAAATGTGCCAATACAATGAGTGTTATAAACAACGTGATGAATAGTCCTGATGGTTGTCATGATGAGCATATAAGCCATGGCAATACTGGTAGTAACGCTTGTATGCGTCATGAGCTCGAAGCGCATTTTGCCCCAAAGACTGATATGCCAGCACACAGCGATGTGTATGAGCAGATAGATCAACTGGAAGCCATCGATGTGGATGAGCTGGTGAAACTATTGGCAGATGATGGTCATAAAACGACGGTGAAGCCAGTTGCTTTGGCTGAGTTTTTTGAAGGGTTGGCACAGCTGGCGACTACGGGTGTGGTGGAGGTGACCGATATTGTAGAGGCTATCCATCGCGAAGTGATCTTACGTCCTTTGGGCCGTTTCAATAAAAATCATATCAACAATTGGCAACACGGTATTACTGGGCGTATTTATGGCACGGTACGTCAGGTTATGCTGATGGTGGGTGGTAATCTGGCATCGGTGCTGAGAGTCTATCAGCGTATTGTTATGCAAAAACAAGTTCAGCCCCTGCCTGATGCATTAAAAAAGCTCGTCAATGTATTGAACGGTGTCATGGGTGATCATCTCGTTAATAATAAAAACCCACTGGCTGTGCCAATGATACTATACGATAGCGAGGGCATACCAAAGTGCGAAGTACCGTTAGGACAAGAAGAGCCATCAGCACCTAAAGAACCAGCAGGATGTGAAGAGTTATCAGGACGTGTTGTTATTTTATGCCATGGTCTGTGCATGAGCTATTTGAGCTGGCAATCGCAAGAGGGCGATGGCTTAGGTGATGCAATCAAACGCAGTCAACCAGATACTACTGTGCTATACCTCGATTACAATACAGGACGTCGTATCTCTCACAGCGGCCGACAATTCTGTCAAATGTTACAAGGTTTGGTCGACCGTAACCCTCATATCAGTCAGATAGATTTGGTTGGTCACAGTATGGGCGGTTTGGTCTCACGTAGCGCGCTGTTTTATGGTGAGCAAGATCATTTGGATTGGGTGAAACGTGTCGGTAACCTCATCACCTTAGGCTCGCCACATCACGGCGCCGTGCTAGAGCGTATTGGCAATTATGTGCAAGAAATCATCGGAAAATTACCATTTGCCGGTTCACTTGCTAAGCTTGGGGATATGCGCAGCGCTGGTATTATTGATCTGCGTCATGGCAGTATTCGTGATGTGGATTGGAAGTCGTTAGAGGGACGTAGTGTGTTACCGCAAGACTTTCGTCATCCTACAGGTTTGCCCAGTGGCATCAAAACCTACTTTGCGGCGAGTGCTTTGGTTGAAACGCATTATGACTCTAAGATGACGGACTTGTTAGGTGACGGTCTGGTATCGGTAGCGTCTGCGCTGGGTGAAGATGATACTGAGCATGCGTTGTTTGTGCCAGAGGGTCATAAAGCCGTGTTTTATGGTGTGAGCCATATCAATTTAATTCATAGTAGAAGGGTGCGTGAGCAAGTCGTCGAGTGGCTACTGGATAATGGTCAGCGCGACTATACGGGTGAAGATCGGATATATTCTTATCCTAGGAGCTGGGATGTGGCGGTGTAGAGGTTGTTTTCGAGTCTATCCCACCTGTTAATCTCTGTTTAATAATTACGGTATGGATATAGTCTGAGTATTACTTCTTAAAAGAATTATGTCTTGATTGAAAATATAAAAACCATATTGTTCCATACCCATACCTGTATGTATTGATTCATAATAAATAGAAAGCTGACAACGTATTAAAATATCTATTAATATCCTTCGCATTGTATTTATAGTTTTACCTGTCTCATCATTATCTTGGGCGTAGTTACCCAGCGCAGTTTGTTCAAATGCTAAATTATATAACGAAAAATTAGAGGTGATTTTAATAAT
>NZ_JBQSVL010000013.1:0-64905 GCF_052376215.1 Psychrobacter sp. AOP7-B1-24 | reverse complement strand
GGGATGTCAGTGCCACAGTGGCGACCTGACCACGTACCTGATACCCGCATCGATAAATTTACTTTCTTTATGGTGCTCGCCATCCTTTTTAGTATCGCTATACCTTTAATAGTGTTTCCCGAACAGGGCAAAGCTTGGGTGGGAATAGCTCGCAGCTTTGTAGTAGATAACTTTGGTTTTGCGTACCTAGCATTCGGTGCGCTCGCCATGATGTTCGTCATTTACATCGTGATATCTGATATCGGTAAAATCAAACTAGGCCGCCCAGAAGAAACGCCTGAGTTCTCAGATTCTTCTTGGGCGTCCATGTTATTTTGCGGTGGTATTGGCGCCAGTATTCTTTATTGGGGACTGATTGAGTGGGCATATTATTATCAAGGCCCTCCTTTTAATCTACCTGGCGGCTCACCTGATGCCATTCGTTGGGCGACTACTTACGGTATTTTTCACTGGGGACCTGTGGCTTGGTCTATCTACTTAGTACCTGCTGTGCCTATCGCTTACTTTTATTATGTGCGTCAGACACCTGTACTCAAAGTCAGCCAAACGCTCATGCCGTTGTTGGGTGAAAAACTGGCTGGCAGCAATTGGGCCAAGATGCTTGACGTTTTGTTCATTTTTGGCATGGTTGGTGGCGGTGCGACAACGCTAGGTCTGGCCTCTCCGCTTATCAATGAAGGCTTACACAACCTGTTTGGTTTGCCGCGCAACACCACGATGCAAATTGTCGTATTGTTGGTGACCACCATGATTTTCGCTTATAGCGCCTATCAAGGGCTAAAAGGTGGCATCCAAAAGCTCTCTAACATTAACTTTTACCTAGCTGTCATTTTCTTGTTATTCATTTTGGTTGTCGGGCCAACCGTCTTTATCTTGAACACTGGTTTAGAAGCCATCGGGCGCTCCATCACTGAAATGCCACGCATGATGACGTATATCGAGCCCTTTAAAGATTTCCCAGAGTTCGGCTTTGAACACACAACTTTCCCGCAAGATTGGACGGTTTTCTACTGGGCATGGTGGTTGGTATTTGCGCCAACTATTGGACTGTTTATTGCCAAAATCTCTAGAGGACGTACCATACGTAATATGGTCTTGGGGTCGATGTTCTATGGCTCGCTTGGCTGTGCTATGTTTATGGTTATCTTAGGCAATTATGGTCTGTACTTACAATTAACAGGGACGGTCGATGTGGTTGCAGTGCTCAATAATGAGTCTCCAACGGCTGCCATCTTTGCTATCTTAAACAGCTTACCGATGTCTTATTTGGTCATCGCAGTGTTTACCTTTTTAGCGGTTATCTTTACCGCGACGACCTTTGACTCTATCTCTTATATCTTGGCATCTGTCGTGCAGAGAGAGGTGGACGATGAGCCACATCGTTGGAATCGCTTATTTTGGGCATTCACTTTGTGTTTATTACCCGCTATTTTAATGTTCTTGGGCGATCTACAAACCTTGCAAACGGCATCTATTTTCGCTGGTGCCCCGCTCATTATCATTCTATGTATGATGATGATATCTGTGATTAAAGCGGCTCGATACGACCTTGCGTATCAACCTGATTACAGTGTCAAAACCATTCATATCGAAGAACTTCCTGACAATGCACCATGGGAAGAAGGCGAAACCTCAGAAGCACTCGAAGGCTCAGTCATGCATCAAAATGAAGAGTGGGAGCAAATGCGTGAGGATACTGAAAATGCTGAGAACGCTAAAAATGATGAGTAATTATCATTAATTGAAACCAGCATTGATGTTGTTTGAATACCATTCACAAAAGGCTGGACTACCAATGTAGTCCAGCCTTTTTATTTGTCCGCTATATGAGATGCGTCACCTTAATTATATGTAGTTGATTCAGTTTAAAAGAGATACAAGGCAACCGAGCGCAGATGTATAGGTGATACCTCAAGTGAGGTTAACGCTGTAACTCTTTTATAGAGGATTGACTATAGTATCGGCTGACTCACTCAATGCCATATGCATACGATTTAATCCTTCGAGTAGCAAAGCTCTAGGGCAAGCGACATTAATACGCATTTTAAGACGTCCTTCCTCACCGTATTTATATCCTGCGCTCAGCTCAACCTTGGCAGCTCGAAGTGTGTCATATAGCACTTGATCATCTTGAGCATATGCCGAGCAATCTACCCAGATTAGGTACGAAGCTTCTGGGCGCATGACCTTAATTTTAGGCAAATGCTCTTCTAAAAACTGTACCGTTACATCGATATTGGCTTCGATATAACTCAGCGCCTGCGCCAGCCACTCACCGCCCTGCTCATACGCCACACGCATCGCTGTATAAGCAAATAAGTTCAGCTCGTACTCGTCATTTAACTGCTGCTGTTGGCTGATTTTTTTGACTAATGCCTCGTCTGTCGCAAATATCATAGAACCTTTGATACCTGCGATGTTAAAGGTTTTGGTCATCGATGTCAGACTGACTACATTATGCTCATAGCCTTTAGCTAGGGTTAGAAATGGCGTAAACGTGTGACCAGTCAAGGTTAAATCTTGATGAATCTCATCACTGACAATCGCCACGTTGTGCTTTTTGCAAATCGCAAGCAATGCCTCTAGCTCATCTGTCGTCCATACGCGCCCGCCCGGATTTTGTGGGTTACACAGCAGGTAAAGCTTAACGTCATGCTCGATGATTTTGGCTTCGATATCAGCCAGATCTAGCTGATATCTACCCTCAACCTCTTGTAACGCAGAGATTACGAGCTGGCGTCCATTTTGCTCAACCTTACTCATAAACGGCGTATAAATAGGATCGTTGACCAGTACTGCCTCACCTACTTCGGTAAAGACATTCATCATTAGCGCTAGGCTTGGTACGACACCAGGTGAGAACAGTATGTTTTCTTTGGTCAGCTGCAACCCATAACGACTGCCATGCCATTGAATAATTGAGTCATACAAAGCCTCGGTAGGTTTGGTATAACCCAATATGCCATGCTGCACTGTTTGCTCAATTGCATTTAAGATAGGCTGCGCAGCCTTAAAATCCATATCCGCCACCCATAACGGAATCGTGTCATCGTTATAGTGCCATTTGAGTGAGCCTGTATTACTTCTATCGATTATCTCATCAAAGTTGTATTGCATTGGTGTTCTTCTTAATTATAAAAATAGTGGTTTAGGGTACAACATGAAGGGCGTCATCGCCAATGGCTTTATGATTGTTATATGGATAGACGAATAGTTAGCGTGTTTTAAACCATGACTATTGAATAATCCGTTTAACTACTTTTTGAAGGTGTAGAGTATTTATTGCTTGATCTGTCATTATAAGTTAATGTAGAAGGCGTATAGTTAATCTGAACTACTAAATGGAACTAATGTCATCACCGTATATCAAC
This sequence comes from Psychrobacter sp. AOP7-B1-24, assembly GCF_052376215.1. Classification (NCBI taxonomy): domain Bacteria; kingdom Pseudomonadati; phylum Pseudomonadota; class Gammaproteobacteria; order Moraxellales; family Moraxellaceae; genus Psychrobacter; species Psychrobacter sp. AOP7-B1-24. The sequence continues at coordinate 61,534 of NZ_JBQSVL010000013.1, read as the reverse complement.
ACTATTTACCTGATGACCCTAAGCCATTTATAAACCCACCCTAAAGCCTCTATGGCTTTTTTACAGGACGATGCATAATGAAAATGGACTCTCTATCAAACGTAGCACTTACAAGCACAACACTCAAAGTTGGTGCGCTTACTTTAGCCATCGCCGCAACCACAGCATGCACGACGATGGCAACAGGTGCTGAACATCAAATGTCAGATACCCAAATGACCACCAGTGCTACTAGCAGTACTGCCCTCGCGCTTGGTGAAGCAGCCATGGCTGGCGGCACTAATGATACCGTCGCTATCGGTAGTCAAGCCAATGCGGGTCTAAACTCAGCAACCGCTGTCGGTGGTCAAGCCAATGCTGCTGGTCTAGGCTCAACCTCTATCGGTTGGCAGTCAAAAGCTACTGCTGAACGCGCCCAAGCGTTCGGTCATTTAGCCAATGCTAGCGGTGTTCGCTCTACCGCAGTTGGTGAAGCAGCCATGGCTGGTGGCACTAACGATACAGTCGCTGTCGGTAACAAAGCCAATGCAGGTCTGAACTCAGCAACCGCTGTCGGCGGTGAAGCCAATGCTGCTGGTCTAGGCTCAACGTCTATCGGCTGGAAATCTAAAGCCACAAGCGAGCGTGCACAAGCTTTCGGTCATTTAGCTGACGCTAGTGGTGTTCGCTCTACCGCAGTTGGTGAAGCGGCCGCAGCACAAGGCGCAAACTCGGTAGCAGTAGGTAATAAATCTATGGCAGCTGGCATGAACAGCATCGCTATCGGTAACGAGGCGAAGGCAGCCAAAAACAACCAAGTCGTCTTAGGTAATGCCGGACAAGTGCAGTCGAGTACCGCAGCACAATCAGGTACGGTCAGAATCGTCACGATCGATGACAATGGCACGCTAGGTACGATGATGGTTGATTACTACCAAAAAGCTAAATAACTATAGTTGAGTGGTTAACACTGAGGCTGGTGTTGTTATAGCCAGTCATACTCTATAAAACAGAAAACCTCGCGATTGCGAGGTTTTTTTGATTGGTATGTTTGGTTTGCTTTCTGGTGTTTTGAAGTGCCGCTTTAAACTCTGTAGCTATCAAAGTTATTATAAAGCTGGAGCCAATCCTACCATTCGCTATTATCTGCCACCTTAAATAAAGTATAAAAAACAATACTCCCTTCAAATATCTGTTAGCATTTGGACGAGTATTTATCTAAATTTCATTTTTATTTTAGCTGTTCACTTTTATTGGTGAGACTACCATTTGGAGTACTAGAGCATATCCTCAATCTTAACATTACATTTTAGATAAGAACATGCCTTAGATAATATACCTTAATATGTATAGCCCTTATAGATGTTTTATCAGAATTAAGTATAGTTAAGTTCAAATAATTCGATACAAACAAACCGAGTGCAAGCGATACATTAGTAAGGTTTACGAGGGTAACGGTGTAGCGGATTTATATGGATTTGATTATAAATAATTTACTATTTTTCAATCTAAAAAACTAAAAATGGAAATGAATAATGTCAGGTGCTTATTTTTACGAGCATATAAACGCCTATGAACAATGGCAATTCACTCAAATTGATGTCCCATCTAGCTTTGAACCATACTATCATCTGTTTACTGGTGGTACGAAGCAACGATTTTTATTAGGCAGTCATGACCATACTTTATATTGGGGCAGAATTTCTGAAGATTATAATAACGTAGATTTTTTCCGTCCAAATAAACTTTGGCTACGTCAACAGATGCCTATTAATCCTATTACTTCGGCGAATATTGAAAGCTTTAAACAAGCTAACCCATCCAACCCTGCTCGCTACTGGGCAAACTTCTTTGCAAAAGCTTTAATTAATACTCCTGCCAGCTTTTTACATAAAGGACACTGGCGCATTACGACCCCCTTCGACCTTGAATCAATACCAGAACCTGAAAGCAATTTAGTTAAATTAACCCCGCGCTATTACTGGAGCTTTTTGCATCAAGAATGTGATTATACTTTTGAGTATCCCAGAGAGAATCATATCAGAATAGATTGGAACCAATCTCCAGATACGCCATTACCATTGAAACCTTTACCTTATGCTCATGATGGGCGTGTAAAGTGGTGGCGAAAAAAGATAAGAGAGAAAGCTTGTCCGCCTTTACTGTTATGGTGGCAAAGTTCTATGCTCAGCCATATTGTCATCGATGGTCATAGTCGTTGGTGTGCACATTTATTAGAAAAAACCATACCAGATGTCTTAATTGTAAGCGCCTATCAAACCACTAATTATGATCATTTAGACACACCCGAAAAACGCTTGAGTAACTTACAAGCGCTAAAGCAATACGTTAATAATAGCGCCCAGCATGTCACACCGACTTCCATGAGCCATATTAATCAGATGCTAATGAATGCTTATCCTAATACCACTAGACATGAGGCAGTCACCATTGGCAAACCTATTAAAAACTTGGATGAACGCTGGTTGAGTGAGATAAACACCTTGTTTAACAATCATGACTTTGATAGAAATAATACGTAAACCTTACTAACAAATATAAATCCCTAATAGCAACTAAGCTTATGATATTTATAGTAATGTAGCGGATATCAACTACGACTATTTATGCACTCGCCTAACTACTTTTTGCAGATATATTGGTAATTGCATTATGCACTGAATGCAACTATATATAGCGTTAACTCCACTTATCAAATTACATCTACTTTCCCTTAAACTCAGCCTCACGTCTCTCAACCATCGCCATTACACCTTCTTTCGCATCTTCTGAATGAAACAGTGGCGGAAGATAGCTAATAATATTAGCCTGTGCCACTTTCTACCTAATAGTCAAATAACGGTTGAGATAAAAACCTAACGTCGCAAGTAGTCCAGTTTGGATTGCGCAGAAGTGTTGCCTTGGTCAGCAGATTTTTGATACCACTCTATGGCTTTCTCGTATGACTGAGTGACGCCTCTACCCGTCTCATAGATGAGCCCCACATTATACTGAGCATAAGAATCGCCTTGTTCAGCAGCTGACAGCGTCCACTTTAACGCTTGTTCATGAGACTGCACCACGCCACGACCTTGATAATACATACCGCCCAGATCAGACTGCGCATGGACGTCTCCTTGCTTTGCCGCTTTCAAAAACCATTTCGCCGCTTCAGCATCAGATTGAGCAACCCCGCGACCCATTCTATAAAGCTTGCCCAGACTTTGCTCAGCAGATGCATAACCATCCTCGGCAGCTTGGCGATAGTAATCATAGGCTTGGGCATAATCTTTATGATTGTAATAAGCTTGGGCTAATTGATAAATATCATACGGATTATTAGGGTTTTCTGATACCGCATACTGACAAGCATCTATTACCCCTTGGGTGTCTATATCTACTTTTGAAATATTAGATGTTTCATGGAGATGATCATCGTAAGCTTCGATATTGTCACAGCCTTGTACTTTCATATGAGCGTGGCTTTTGTCATGTGTTGGCGTATGCGTTTGTATGTGTGCATGCCCTGATGACACACACAAAAACAAACCTACTGATAGCAATAACCCTTTCATCATAGCCAACCTTATAATATTCAGTTTAACGTCCTACCCACTCAGTTTCACAACGTTCAATCACTATACTCTGCAAGATACAGCCCGACCCTAAAATCCAAGGATTATTTTTTAGTAGGTAAATCCATTTTTACATAAGTAATCCGTGCCTAGTTTTATAAAACGATATGCGTTAAAATCAACTATAGTCAGCTTATATCGTTAATTCAAGATAAATCAATCACGACCATTCATATTAATACAGCAAACAAAGTGCAAGCCCTACTCCAATATGGCTTGCAAAATTGATGCTATCGCTCTATACGGAAACCAACGTGCATCAGAAAAAAACCCGCCTAAGTCTAACGTTTAACATCATTTCTGCGGCACTCGCTTTTATTATTTGGGGCAGTTGGGCTTATTATGCCAATAGCGGGTCAGATACTAGACTTATATCCGCACTTACCCAAGCACTAGCCAGCTTCTGCATCACTTTAATACTGGTACACATGGTGACATTTATATTTCATCTGCTGCCAAAGACACCTTTGCGTATCATCCTACCAGCTATCATCTCAGTCAGTCTGACTGGCAGTGCACTGATACTAGCCCACACATTGGCAGGTACCTCAAAGATATTGCTCACCATCGCACCCGCATTGACGGTTGCTTTTACTTTTTGTGTGGTGACAGTACTCAAGTTAAATAAAACGGCGACCCACGCTAAGGAGCACCATGTCTGAACTCGAAGGTCGTCGCCCCCTAAAAGTTCGTAGCGCAGGTTTTGCTAAAAGCATCGCGCAATGGCTTGGTAATAAAAACATCACACCCAACCAAATCTCGATTTTTAGCGTGGTCTTTGCAGCACTGTCCGCGATCTGTCTCTTTGCACTACCTTACGCAAACGGCATCAGCTTGTGGTTACTACCCCTCGCAGCAGCACTATTTATCCAATGTCGCTTATTGTGTAATCTGTTTGATGGTATGGTTGCCGTTGAAGGCGGTAAAGGCACAGCGGCAGGAGAGCTGTTCAACGATGTCCCTGATCGAATTGCCGATCCACTGATATTGATTGCTGCTGGTTACGCCGTCACAGCGGTGGATTGGGCGGCTACACTGGGTTGGGCGGCAGGATTGCTGGCGGTATTAACTGCTTATGTTCGTACGCTATCTGTAAGTATCGGGGCACCTGCTAACTTCGCAGGACCGATGGCCAAACAGCATCGCATGGCACTGCTGACCGCAGCTTGTATCGTGACAGCGATTGAGCCGCTACTATGGACTCAGACCTTGACTATGCTATTCACCCTCATCATTATCATTGTTGGCTGTATCATAACAACAATCCATCGAACGCTAACCGCTTACCAATATCTCGAGGAAAGCATCTAAAAAAGCATACCTAAAGAACATTATCAATGCCGCTATTTTAGTACTTAAATAGCGGCATTGAAGACTTGGTCGTTTGTAGCCCTAACGTCCCGTAAACTCAGCCTCACGTCTCTCAACCATCGCCATCACGCCCTCTTTTGCATCTTCTGAATGAAACAGCGGCGGCAGATAGCTATGGATATTGGCCAATGCGGTCGCTGCACCATTACGACTCGCATCTTGCGCTGAAGACAATGTACCTCTCACACCCAAAGGCGCAGCTTTACAGATCTCTTGGGCTAGCGTCAATGCTCGCTCATATTCAGACCCATTTGCCACCACTTCGCTGACCAGATTCAGCCTATCGGCCGTTTGCGCATCGAATGCTTTACCAGTAAGCAGATAAGGCATGGCTTTTTGCCAGCCTGCTGCTGCGACAAAGCGTACGGTCGCCCCGCCAAATGGCATGATGCCACGCTGGACTTCCATTTGGGCAAAGTTGCAGTTGTCACTAGCGATCACTACGTCACTATTGAGCATCAGCTCAATGGCTACCGTAAAGCAAGTACCTTTTACCGCGACCACGACTGGCTTGGTGCGCAGTTTTCCACCAATGCCCCAAGGGTCGATTTGCTCGTCATTAAATTCAAACACGCCATCGTTTAGCTTGTCTTGTAGCTCGACCAAATCTAGTCCAGCGGTAAAGTGATCGCCATGGGCAAATATCAGCGCACAGCGTAAGTTGTCGTCTTGCTCGTAGCGGGTCATCGCCTCAGACAGCTGACCAATCATATGACTGTCAAAGGCGTTGCGTTTATTGGCGCGATTGAGCCCGACAAGGCAAACATGGCCTTGGGTGTTATAAGTGATGCGATTTTCTGTGCTATTACTTTCCGTAGTCATGGTTTCATCCTTGTTCAAATAATTATTGTCTTATAGTGAGTGGTTTTATAGTGGTAGTTATATAGTTAAATCTCGATACTTTATTCATAGAAATTTGTCGATAGACCCACTTTTAATATAGACACCCTCGCGCTATAACACAAGCAGCAGAACTGCTATGAATAAAGTCTACTGGAACCATTTTAGCGAACAGCAGTACTTATTTGTGAATATTCAACACACCCTAGGGCGTGTCCTCATTTTAAAAATGGTGATAAAAATAAGATAAATTGAAGTCAAACAAGGAAGATAGCGCAGATAATATCGAGATATTAGTCAGCTATTTGACGCCGTTTGGCAAAATTTAACTATTTTTAACCCATTTAGATGACTATCGATTGAATTGAGGACACGCCCTAATATTAAACCTTTTTTTACGTAACCGATAAAACGTTTGTTTCCTACGAAATCTGCTAAAATGGTTGATTATATTCAAACATCAAAGCCTCACACCATGACCCGTATTCCAGCAAATAGTACACACAGAAACAGATCGCCGGCGACCGCGAAAAAACTCGGTCAACTGCACCCACGCAACCCACACCAAGGTCGTTATGATTTTGCGGTACTGACTCGCGCTTTACCCGAGCTTGCTGAACATACTATTACCAATCCTAAAGGTGAGTCGACGATTAACTTCTCGGATCATCAGGCTGTGCGCGTGCTCAATAGAGCACTGTTAGCGAACTATTATGGGGTCAAGTTTTGGGACATTCCAGAAGGCTATCTATGCCCACCTATCCCTGGTCGTGCAGATTATATTCACTACATCGCGGATTTATTGGCGCAAACCACTCACGTAAATGCGGATAACACACCGCCGACAGGCAAAGAAATTCACGCGCTTGATATCGGTACTGGTGCTAGTGCTATTTATCCTATCGTTGGCAGCCAGAGTTATGGCTGGCGCTTTACCGCAAGCGATATTGATCCTATTTCGGTCAATACCGCAGCGTTAATTTGTGAGTCAAACCCAAAACTAAAAAACTCAGTTAAAGTAAAGCTCCAGCCTGAGCCTAAATTCATCTTTAAAAACATCATCGGTCGTCAAGATTATTTTGATATCGTGGTTTGCAACCCTCCGTTTCATGCGTCTTTAGAAGAAGCAATGGAAGCCAATAGCCGTAAGCAGCACAATCTGCAACGCCATCGTGGTAAGAATGAAAACGAGCAAATCAGCCGTCATTCAACCAAATCAGGCAATGCTGCGCAAAATCTAAACTTCGGTGGCCAGCATAAAGAGCTGTGGAGTGAAGGTGGCGAGATTGCCTTCTTAACCAAGATGATAAAAGAAAGTCAGAGCTTTGCAGAGCATGTCGGTTGGTTTACTAGCCTCGTCTCAAAATCTGAAAACGTGAAGCCGTTACAGCTGCTACTAAAGCAGTTAAACGTCGCTCAGATGCGTATCATCGAGATGAGCCAAGGTCAAAAAAGCACGCGTGTATTAGCTTGGCGCTTTGATACTGACGAAGAGTAATTACTAAACAAGACTACGAAGATCTTGTTTCACGTGAAACAAAAAAAGGCACCGCTTTGATATTTAAAGCGGTGCCTTTTTTATAATGACTAATTTTCATTAAAACCATAGTCAAAGAAACATAAAACCGATACGATTGTATTATGGTGCTACTGGTACAAATTTTACTTGCTTGCTGTATTCACAGAGGCTGCGAAAAACTTATCACAGCAGCACTGTAGCGATTTAAAAATACTTTGACCATAAATAAAAACCTAAATGAATCAGCTATAAAACATCACTTTCAGACCAATTAAAACAAGCACCAACCCACCTATCGCTTCTGCTTTATCTTCAAGCCATGTACCCGATCGCCAGCCTAAATAGACACCAAGCAATCCAAATACAGCGGTTACTATAGCGATAATAAAGCAAGCTAACCACGCGTTCAGTGCCAATAAATTCAGCGTAAATCCTGCCGCCATTGCGTCAATACTGGTCGCAACCGCTAACGTAAACATAGTGCGATGATTGATATGGCCATGCTTACTGGCGGCTGTTGCTGTCTCACTATCCGCATTTATAGCGTTACCTTTTGTGTGAAGCGCACTATCAACAGCATCCTCCTCATCCGTAATAAATACTTCGTAAAGCATCCTTGCACCCAGCACGATAAGTATAATCCCGCCAATCCAAGGTGCTGCTGCTGCCAACCAGCCTAATAGTGCTGCTCCTAACAAATAACCAATAAGTGGCATCACACCTTGTGCGATTCCAAAATACAAGGCAGCATACAAAGCCAGTCGCAGTAAATACGACTTACTCTGTTTTTGCGACTTAGCACCCAACCCTATCGCAACAGCGAATGCATCCATGGCTAAAGCGATAGCTAGCAGTATTACTTCAATCATTTCGTTTTTCTCGTAAAATGAATATGTCTTTATATCTGATTAACAATTAGCTTTAAATTTAAATATCTAGATTAGAAACTGTCAATGCATTTTCTTCAATAAAGATACGGCGCGGCTCAACATGATCACCCATCAAGCAAGTAAACATATGGTCAGCAGCAATGGCATCTTCGATAGTAACACGTAGCATGCGACGATTTTCAGGATCCATTGTCGTGTCCCAAAGCTGGTCGGCGTTCATCTCCCCTAGCCCTTTGTAACGTTGGATCGCTAGACCGCGACGCGCATCAACCATCATTTGCTGCCAGAGGTAATCAAAGTCGCGTACTGGAATGTCTTTAGTCGTACCAGCACTTGCTTCACGGCGGATAAAAGCATCATCTTCAAGCAAAGTATTCCATTCAGCAGACAGACGAAGCAGCTTACTGTATTCACCAGAATTAACAAAACTAGCATCAAGCAGATAATGATGTGCCAGCTGATGCACATAGACAGTGATACGTGGTAACCACTGTGCTTTAGTAGACACATCGTCGCTATCGGCTACGTCACCCTCTTCTGTCACTATAACTGGCGTCATACCCAATAAGTCTGCAGCTGCTGCATCCATATTTTTAGGTTGCGGTGCATGAATATTGATCAGTTCAATCTCAGGACTCAAATCACTACCAAAATGATCCAACTGAGTTTGCATGGTATCTTTCCACGATTGCATCGCAGACTCATCATAAGTCATGTCCGTGCTCAGTTTTGGTGTATGCGTCAACGCATCCAAAATCACCGCTGGAAAACGAATTTGCAAACGTGCTTTGATCAGCTGGGTTTGGTTATAATCATTTAATAGCGTTTCAAGCGCTTGACCAGTGATCGCAGGCGCATCGGCACTGACATGCAGCTTAGTATTGTCAATTGTCGATGACAGTAGATACGCTTTAAGTGCTTCATCGTCTTTTAGGTACAGCTCTTGACGACCTTTTTTCACTTTATATAGCGGTGGCTGAGCAATATAAATATAGCCACGCTCGATTAGCTCTGGCGTTTGACGGAAGAAAAATGTCAATAGCAACGTACGAATATGTGATCCATCAACATCGGCATCGGTCATGATGATGATTTTGTGATAGCGTACTTTGTCAGGATTATATTCGTCAGGACCGATGCCACAGCCAAGCGCAGTGATCAGGTTACCCACTTCCGCAGAAGACAGCATTTTGTCAAAACGGGCACGTTCAACGTTTAGAATCTTACCTTTTAGTGGCAAAATAGCTTGTGTCTTACGACTACGACCTTGCTTAGCCGAACCACCTGCAGAATCACCCTCCACAATATAGAGTTCTGATAATACAGGATCTTTTTCTTGGCAATCAGCCAATTTACCCGGCAGACCCGCGATATCTAACGTTGTCTTACGACGAGTCATCTCACGCGCTTTACGAGCCGCATCACGGGCACGTGCTGCATCGATAATCTTGCTTGCGATTGCTTTACCTGCACTCGGGTTCTCTAATAAATAGTCGTTAAATTTGTCATGCATCGCAGATTCAACGGCAGATTTGACTTCACTTGATACCAATTTGTCTTTGGTCTGGCTTGAAAATTTTGGATCAGGCACTTTCACAGAGACGATGGCCGTCAAACCTTCACGTGCATCATCACCCGTCGCAGCGACTCTTTCTTTTTTGAATAAATTCTCACGATCCATATAGCTATTCAAGCCACGTGTGAGCGCTGAGCGGAAGCCTGATAAGTGCGTACCACCATCACGCTGTGGAATATTATTAGTAAAACAAAACACTTTTTCGTTATAAGTATCTGTCCACTGTAGAGCAACTTCGACACTGATACCTTCGTCCTGCTCACTGGTAAAGTGAAAGACTTCATTAATGCCGTCTTTACCCGCATTAATATAGCTGACAAACTCTGACAATCCGCCTTTATGCTCAAACTCGTGGCGTTTATCAATACGCTCATCAGTCAATACGATACGCACACCAGAGTTAAGGAACGACAGCTCACGTAGACGCTTCGCTAAAATATCATATTCAAAGACTGTACCTGTGAATACATCAGCACTCGGATAAAAACGAATCTGTGTCCCTGTTTTATCAGTGGCTTCCATTTGCTTAATATCAGCATCAGGCACCCCATCAGTATAGGTTTGATGATAATGATGGCCTTCACGCCAGATATTCATCTCAAGCTTTTCAGATAATGCATTTACTACCGAGACACCTACACCGTGCAGACCGCCTGAGACTTTATAACTATTATCATCGAACTTACCACCAGCATGTAGTACGGTCATAATAACCTGCGCTGCAGATACACCTTCTTCTGGATGGATATCGACAGGTACACCGCGACCATTATCCATCACACTGACAGATTCGTCTTCGTGGATAATAATATCAATCTGATCACAATGACCAGCAAGCGCTTCGTCAATAGAGTTATCCACTACCTCAAAGACCATATGATGTAAGCCTGTGCCATCGTCGGTGTCACCAATATACATACCTGGACGTACGCGTACCGCTTCTAGCCCGCGCAAAACACGAATATCTTTAGAGCTATAATCAGAAGGTGATGCGTCAGAAACCACAGCAGATACTGTAGTTTCTTCAATAGCGTCAGATGTCAGTTGCTCGTGGTCGGTAGGTAGTGAATCACTCATGTGTCTTCCTTAATCTAGCCATAATCAGCCGTTTGTCATGGACCCACCACTACGATGATGCCGCATAACGTTATTTTGGACTTAATTTTTATCGTCGAAAATTTTGATGTACATGTTTGGCTAAAGCAAAATTAGCCAAAACTCTATAAGATATGACAGTGACTCAAAAAACATAAAGTCGGTATTTAAATCACACTAACACTCGTTTCTTTTTTTAAACGTTATCAGAACCAGCCTTATGGATTAAACACAATATTATCAACACCTTATAAAGGAATAAACAGTAAAGACAATCTATTCAATATAATCAAACAACTTGCTGAAAACAGGATAAAAATAAAGCTTAATTTTAGCATTTTTTTGCTTCTAAGTCACTGTTTACTGGTAGTTTTATCAGCATCTAGAGCCACCTCTAGACAACCTTGATTATAGGAATAACAATAGCAAATCTAAAAAACTCACGAGGTAATAAATCAAGATAAAATAGACAGTACACAAAAGCGCTTACAAAGACAAAATTCGACCATGTTTCACATGAAACATATTGTGATGTGACCAAAATCTTTCGATGAATGGTACGATATCATCCGTCAAGCTAGTCATAAATACCTGACATGGCAACTGTGATAGAGTCGACAATAAGATCTCTATCGCCCTATTATCAAGCTCTGCCGTAATATCATCCAGTAATACTACTGGTGTGATAAGTGGTTGCGATGACTGAGCAATCAAACCCTTATCTTCTGTAGAGTTAAGAAGCAGTGGCAACTGTGACAACCTTAATGCTGTGATGAGAAGTTTCTTTTCACCACGAGACAGTACATTCGCTGCTTGTTCTTTTAAAACAGCTAACTTTCCGTTTATATCAGTATCTATCGTCACGCTTGAAGATTCTTTATGACTCTCTGCTGCCTCATTAGAGCGCCAATGCACATGAATATCAGCACGATGATTGCCAATACGGGTGTAACCCAATTGTAAATCCTGCTCTAAACGCTCGTTAAGCTGTATATCAAGCGCCACGCTAGTATCATAACCTGCGTTATAGCTTAAGCTTAATTGTTCCGAATAAGACGGCAATAACTGCTTAACACTCTCAGTAAAATAAGGCTGCCATTCGGTAAATATCCGCTCACGATAATGGTGAATCAGCGCCGCATGATTACTGAGACCTTTATCCCATGATTTTAGTTCAGAGAGCTGTACTTGGGTTAATTGCCTCGTCTTTTTTAGTAAACTATTGCGCTGTTTTAATAGACGTTGGTAAGCCACCCATTGCGGATGAAACCCTTGTTTCATGTGAAACACCAACCAGTCCAGTAGCTGTCGCCGACTGGCACTGCCCTGCTCTAACATATCCATCGTTGACGGATCTATCAACAGTGTTGGTAGCTGTTCGGTTAAGACACTTTGATTGTATACAGTGGTTTGATTAAGCCGCAGAACCGTGGTTGCGTCTGTTTGTTTCTGAATGGCTAAGGTACTACTATCGTTGAGACGAGCGTGTACAGTCACTGCATTCTGATGATGTTGAATATAGCGTTTGGGCTGATGATGACGGAAGCTTTTGCCTCTTGATAACAAAAATATTGCTTCAAGTAACGAGGTCTTACCGCTCCCGTTTTCACCAACAATGACGTTGCAAGCAGCTGAATTTAGATTAACTTGCGTCAAATTGCGTAAGCATGAAACTTGTAGACGTTCAATCATAATAACGAGAGCCGCCTATTTTATTTTATTGCCTACCTACTAAACAGTAAGTAGGTATATTTAGTAAGCAAAAGTCGAATAATATAACAGATAAATTACACTGGATTAGCATTCTAAAATGAATAACAACTAGATACGCATTGGCATAATGACATACTGATGGAACTCGTCATTTAGCTGGTTAACCAACACTGAGGCATTTGATTGGCTCATATGCATTTGCAAGTCTCCTTGAATCACACTGAGAACATCTTGCAAATAAGCTGCGTTGAATGACAGCTCCATCGGCTCACCTTGATACTTAGCTTGTATCATCTCCACCGCTTCATCTTGCTCAGCATTGTTAGCACGCACTTCTACCATGCCATCACTGGCAAAGTTGAATACCACGCCACGAGACTTTTCATTACTTAAAATCGCTACACGGCGTAGTACGTCAGTCATTTTTTCTTGATTAAATAGAGCCAGTTTATCCGTGTTACTTGGCATGACGCGGCGATAATCAGGGAATTTTCCATCAATCAGTCGCGCAGTAAAAGTAACCATCAAATTATCACTCACCTGCCCTGCACTATCGACATCACCAAACGGTAAGCTAACTTGCAAGAACTCACGACCAAAACTCAATATTACTGAGTTATCTTTATCGCCCAACATTTTACCAAGCTCAGCAGCCAAGCGCTCAAGCTCAATGACAGCCTTACGTGGCAAGATAGCCTGCATATTCAGATCAGCACTGACATCGATGACACTACGCGCCAAAGCCAGTCTATGTCCGTCAGTCGCAACGGTCGTTAGTTGCTGCTGTGATACATCGAACAGCATGCCCGTTAGATAATAACGCACATCCTGAATCGCCATCGCAAACTGGGTTTTATGAATCAAATCAGTCAAGCGATTACGACTAATAGTCAGCGGTGTGATATTTTCAGGATTACCCAAGCTAGGATAATCTTCGCTCGGCAATGTTCCTAAGGTAAAACGGCTTTTACCACTGGTTAGTAAGCATCGCTCATTTTCTTGAGTAGCAAGATTAACTTGAGCTTGTGCAGGTAATGATTTACAGATATCTTTTAGTTTTGTTGCAGGTAGTGTCGTGGTACCTGCTTCAACACAAGCACCTGCAGGCAATTTCAACGTCGACGTTAGCTCCACCTCTAAGTCAGACGCGGTCAAAACCAGCTCTGATTCAGATAGCTGCAACTTGATGTTGCCCAAAATGACCATGTTATGACGCTTATCAGCAGCTTTGGCTATTAGGTTAATGGCTTTTAGTAACGACTCTCGATTAATCGATAATTGCATGCTTAGTTACTCTTATTTAAATGGTTTTATTTTTATAAATTTAAAATAATGACTCAATAATACCCTGTCTACTGACGATAATCTATTGACTAGCTATGCGCTTAGATCTTCAATATTATAAATCATATCATACGACTAAAACATAGTGATATAGCAGGCAACTAACCTGCTTGTAACATTAATGCCAGCGTCTTGTAATCTTTATCAAATGCAGGGTCTGCAGCTCGCAACTCGCTCACTTTATCACACGCATGCATCACTGTCGTATGATCGCGCCCACCAAATGATTGACCAATCTCAGGAAAACTATCTCCCGTCAACTCACGTGATAGCGCCATCGCTATTTGACGTGGTCTAGCAATACTGCGTGTGCGTTTACGGCCCATAATATCTTTAATGGTCACATCATAATATTCAGCAACCACCTTGCGAATATTATCCATATTAACGGCTTGTACGCGCATGGCTACAATATCTTTTAACGCATACTGCACCATTTCAAGGGTTATCTGTGCGCCTGTCAGATTGGCATTGGCAAAGACTTGGTTTAGAGCGCCTTCTAATCGTCTGACATTTGATACCACATTTTGAGCGATGAATAATGCGCACTCTTTAGGTAGTGTCATGCCATACGAAGCTGCTTTCTTTTGTAAGATTTGTACACGAGTATCAATTTCAGGTGGATCAACAGCGACCGTTAACCCCCAAGAAAATCGAGATCTAAAGCGTTCATCAAACTCCGTCATCTGTGATGGATGTCTATCTGAAGCCAAAATCAGTTGTTTATCACCACTGGTAAAATCAGCAAATAAAGTCAAAAACTCATTACTACTTTTTGTCTTTCCTGCTAATACATGAATATCATCTACAATTAATAAATCAACTTTTTTAATTTTCTTTTTAAAATCTTCTATTTTATTATTTCTTAATGAATAAACTAATTGATTAATAAATTTCTCAGAAGTGAAATAATAAAAACTTTGATTATTTTTTAAATATCGATGTGCTACAGAATGCATTAAATGCGTTTTTCCCAAACCAGAAGGTCCATATATAAATAAAGGATTATGACGATTCTTTGACTGACGTTTCCCAAGCTCATAACAAGCCTTGTAAGCAAGGTTATTAGACTTGCCCGTAACAAATGTCTCAAAAGTAAAGTCAGGATTGAGATAGCTCAACGATTTTGCATCAGCAGAGTCCACTAAAGCAGCACGACGCGTATTGGCATCGATGTCAGCTTTCGCATTGTTATGATGAATCGTTTCAAAATTATGTTCTGCAAGGGGAGGGGAGTGCTTATCTTCTACAAATAAAGAGCCGGATGATAACTGGGTACTATCATCTGTATCATGTCCCACATTATCAACACGGACAATAACCTCTTCGATACTACCTTGGCTATGCTTAGTAACCAGCTGCTGAATATCTTGTAAGTGGTTTTTTTTGATGTAAGTAACAAAATAATCATTAGGGGCAAGTATGATAAGGGTTTGCTCTTCCTGATGGGCTGATAAAGGTCTCAACCACATAGTGAATACGTTGTCTTTGACGTTATAGCGCAAGTCGTTTAAACACTTATCCCAAATATTTACTGTGTCTATCATGAATAATACTAACCCTATGGTCTGAAATAATAGATATGTCTCAATGATATAAACTGCTATTCAAGCACTAGCATAGCTTCTGAGGACCCAACTCAAAATCATCTTGGCAAGCTGAACAGAAACACATATCGGACAGGAGCTTAATTTACCACAGTTACCCTGTGGATAACACCTTGTTTTTTGTGGATAACATTGTGGACAGTTTCAAAGGTAAATAAAAAAAACAACTTATCCATATTTAATACACAGGTTATCCACAGCTTTGTCCATACTTTAATTTCTTGATTTTAAAAGATAAAAACCACTTAACCACAGAAAAAACACCTGCCAATAACAACAATACTTAAATATATTAATAGTTTATTATTATAGAATTCGATACAAACTGTGGATAACTTTTAAAATCAGGTCAAATAAATACGTGTTCTAAGTTGGTTAAACTGGATATTTAAAATATATTTTTATTAAAACGAACAAACAGATAAACTCACTTTAGTGACCAAAATTTTACGGATATCAATATCAACTGAATTAGTTCATTGACCAAGATCATATGCAGTGGTATAATCCTCCGTTATTACGAATTTAGTCCATTATTTTGATAGGTGAGTTATGAAACGTACATTCCAACCAAGCGTGATCAAGCGTAAACGTACTCACGGTTTCCGTGCTCGTATGGCAACTAAAAAAGGCCGTCAGGTTTTAGCTCGTCGCCGTGCTAAAGGACGTCATCGTCTTACTGTATAATTAGTAGACTACGATAGGCATGGCTAATAGTGCTTGTTAGATCTCTATTATTTATAGATTATGATAGTCAACTATTGCAATTAACATTTAGCCATATATCAAAAGCGCCCGAATCGGCGCTTTTTTTGTCTTTATATTTTACTATTATTTCTAATCTCACTATGAGCGCTTATACTAGGTTTTAATATGCCAAATACTGTTTCAGCTATACCTACTGCTCGCTTCACTAAAGAGCAACGACTGCTAACACCAGCAGATTTCCGCGAGGTGTTTGATGCACCTGAACGAAAGCTTCATCAGAGTCATCTAATGGCCTTTGTACGTTCTAATATGCGTAACAAACCACGAGTTGGCATGGCTATTACAAAGCGCAAAGTACCTACTGCAGTTGCTCGAAATCTTATTAAACGTCAAATACGAGAACAGTTCCGTTTGAAAAATATTAAAATGGAAGATAAAGATATAGTTTTTATTGTAAAAAAATCTATAAAAGGGTTAGATAAAAAAGAATTAAAAAATCAAATAAATAATATTTTTAAAAAAATAGAAAAAAAATAAAATGAAAATTATTTTAAAAAAGATAAATAAAATACTATTTAAAATTTTATTTGGTTTGATTGTTTTCTATCAAAAAATAATTAGTCCTGTCATTCCTGCCCGTTGTCGATACTATCCAACCTGTTCAAATTATGGCAAACAAGCGTTGCTTTGGCATGGCGTCCGATCTGGTAGTTGGTTGTTGTTGAAACGTATTAGTAGATGTCATCCTTTAGGCGGACATGGCATAGATTTTGTGCCTGTACCTTTAGCTTCTTATCAATATTATTATTTACCCTCTACTTGCTCTTCAAATATAAATAATCAAGGAATAGGTGTTTATCGAGATAATAAAAGCTATGTTTCACGTCTTAATTATTTGATGACGTTAGAATCAAAGTGAGTGTGGATAACTTGTGAGTAACTCACTAGCAGAGATACCCACAAGTTATCCACACTCTTGGTATCATTTAAGGCTGATTTTTAGTAAAATGATGCACATTTTATGTAAATGACTACCAATACTGTTGTTAGATGCGAGTACAACTGTACAGTCATGACACATGCCCTAATTTTTCATTCCCTAATTTTTTAATCTAGGAAAGGTTTATGCAAAAGATATTTAGGGTGATGATCATCATTGCGATGCTAATCACCGCTTATCTGCTGATTTTGGCATGGCGAGATGATTATGCCGATGCACCAGTGGTGGATGTACAGCCAGAACCCACGTCTTCAGTAGGTGCTGATATTCCATCTTCAACCGGTGCAGCAGGTGATATTCCGGCTCAGACACAACCTGTTGATAATGCAACTGTGGCTACGGTCAATACGCCTACTAAAGACACAGGTCTAATTACGGTCACCACCGATCGCTATGATATAAAAATCAATCCAGAAGGTGGTGATATTGTTTATGCGGCTCTTAAGCAATACGACGCAACGCTAAAAAGCGATGAGCCATTTGTATTGTTAGAGAACGATAGCAATCGTGTCTATGTGGCTCAGTCTGGCCTGATTGGTCAAAACGGCATTGATACGGCAGAAGGTCGTGCTAATTACAGTCATACTGCCAATAATTATGTAATGGAAGAAGGGCAGCAGACACTGTCTGTTCCGCTAACTTACAAAAAAGATGGCGTGACAATTACTAAGACATTCACCTTCACTGAAAGCAAATATCCGATTGATGTTAGCTATAACATTCAAAATGCATCTACGGCTGCTTGGCAAGGTCAAATGTTTGCGCAGCTAAAGCGTGATGATAGTAAGGATCCAGGTACTTCTAATAAAGGCGTGCTAAGCATGGCGACTTATTTAGGCGGTGCGTGGGGTACACCTGATGATCCTTACAATAAACTAAAGTTTGATGAGTTTAATGATGGTGAATTGGTTACTAGTAGCGATAAAGGTTGGGTTGGCATAGTGCAGCATTATTTTGTGTCTGCATGGACGCCTAATAACTTTACCGGTACTTTCTTTAGTCGTGAGACAGATAACGATTACTTTATTGGTTTTAATAGTAAGCCAGTTAATGTAGCACCAAACAAGCAACTAACATTAGATGCCACACTATATGCCGGTCCAAAAGTACAGTCAGAGCTAAAAGATGTTTCTGTAGGGCTGAACAAAACGGTTGATTATGGCTTGCTATGGCCAATATCTAAGATCTTATTTGCTATTTTGGATGGTATTCATAAAGTCATTGGTAACTGGGGTTGGTCCATCATCCTGTTAACGGTGCTGGTTAAAATCGCACTGATGTGGTTCTCTAATAAGAGTTACTACTCAATGGCGAAGATGCGTGCTATCGGTCCTAGATTGAAAGCGCTAAAAGAAGAACATGGCGATGATCGCATGAAGATGTCGCAAGAAATGATGGCTATCTACAAAGAAGAAAAAGTCAATCCAATGGCGGGTTGTTTACCTATTTTGATGCAAATGCCTATTTTCTTAGCCTTATATTGGGTGTTGGTTGAAAGTGTAGAATTGCGTCATGCACCGTGGATCTTATGGATACAAGATCTCTCAGCGATGGATCCTTGGTTTATTTTGCCATTACTGATGGGCGCATCGATGTTTATACAGCAGCAACTAAACCCGCAACCAGCTGATCCAATGCAAGCAAAAGTTATGAAGTTTTTACCGATTATCTTTACGGCATTCATGCTGTTCTTCCCAGCAGGTTTGGTTCTATATTGGACGGTGAATAACCTGTTCAGTATGACTCAGCAATATATTGTGAATAAAAAAGTTGAGGAAGAGCAAAAGCGTCGTACTGTTAAGGAACTTGATTAATTAGTCTTTATTCCATGCATAAAAAAAACCATCGCTTAGGCGGTGGTTTTTTTTATGCATGGAATACTAGGGCGTACTCTCAATTCAATCTATCGTCATCTAAATGGATTAAAAATGGCTAAATCTTGCCAAACGGTGTCAATTAGCTGACTAATATCTCGATATTATCTACGCTATTCTCCTTGTTTGACGGCAATTTATCTTATTTTTATCTCCATTTTTAAAATGAGGACACGCCCTAAAGTGAGATAAAACTAAGCTCAAACCACTGCTATTAGAAGTTTGCTTTGTCAGTCTGCATCGAGCCGTCTATAATGGGGTTTTTAGTTATTGAGAGTCACTGTGGATTCTTTAGAAAATGCGTCAACAGCGCACCCTGTATCTGAAGCCCCTAAATCATCAGGGTTGCCGACGATTGCTGCTATTGCAACCCCACTTGGTCGTGGCGGTGTCGGTGTCATACGCTTATCTGGTGCACGTGCCCATGATATTGCCTGTACGTTAACTGGTAAGGCCGCCTTTATGCCACGTATGGCCAGTTTTTGTCGTTTTTATCAGGCTGATGGTACCGTTGTGGACGAAGGGCTAGTGCTGTATTTCAAAGGTCCACATTCATTCACTGGTGAAGATGTGATTGAGTTGCAAGGACATGGCGGCATGATTTTGCAAAATCAGCTATTAGCTCGCGTATTTGAGTTGGGTGCCAAACAAGCGAGTGCAGGAGAGTTCTCTTACCGTGCTTTTGACAATGATAAATTGGATTTAGTACAGGCTGAAGCTATCGCTGATGCGATTGATGCGACCAGTGCGGCGGCGGCTAGTAGCGCTATCCGATCATTAAGCGGTGAGTTTTCACAAAAGATTAACCAGCTATTAGAGCAGTTGATTCATTTACGCCTGCATGTTGAAGCTGCTATTGATTTCCCAGATGAGGAAGATGTGGACTTCTTATCTGACGGGGTGATACAAGCCAAGCTAGAGCAAACACAGGTGAAAATACAGCAAGTACTGGCAACGGCTAAACAAGGTCAATTATTACGTGATGGTATACACGTGGTGTTAGCGGGCAGACCCAATGCTGGTAAATCAAGCCTACTCAACCGCTTAGCAGGGCAAGAGCGCGCTATCGTTACAGACGTAGCAGGCACCACCCGTGATACCTTGCAAGAGACAGTGGTGTTAAACGGTCTAACTCTGCATCTCACGGATACAGCAGGATTGCGCGAAACGGAAGATACTGTCGAACGCATTGGTATTGAGCGAGCACGTACAGCGATTACTCAGGCTGATATGTTATTGATGGTTTATGATGTTACTCGTGATCTTGAAGAAGAAAGCACACCGTTGCAGCTTGCTGAGCAGCTGTTTGGTCAGTTGCCAGAGGCGAAACGCTTACTGATTATTGCCAATAAAAGTGACCTATTGAGCGATGTCGCAGATGGGAAGCTGATACCAGCCTCACAAGCTGAGATCAGCGATCGCGGCTACGATCAAGTCAATGTTTCATGTGAAACAGGTGCTGGTATCGACGAGTTGGTTGAAGCCTTATGTGCTAAGGTAGGCTTCCACCCACCAGAAAACAGTCTCATTGCTCGTACAAGACACTTAGATGCCTTAAGACGAACCATGGGTCATTTAACTGAGGCACATGAACAATTAATCGTATTTCAAGCGGGTGAGCTGGTTGCAGAAAGCTTGCGTCAAGCTCAAAACAGCTTGGGTGAAATAACAGGTGAGTTCAGCGCTGATGACTTATTGGGCAAGATATTTGGTAGCTTTTGTATCGGTAAATAGTCCTGTCTCTAAGAGCGGATGCTAAAACTGACTTATACTGCGTTGTAAACCTAGTTAAGGCGTGAGTATTACCGTCGTTTTACGCCTTGTTTAGCACTGTTTTTAGCAATCAGTAGCGCCTATTTTTGAAAGTTCAACGCGCCTCAATACCCCATGCTTTTTATATAGACCTAAGGAAAAGTTCATGCACTGCCCGTATTGTAATGCATCAGATACTAAAGTTATTGATTCACGCCTTGCTGCGGAAGGTGCGCAAGTACGTCGTCGCCGTTCTTGTAACAGCTGTCAAGAGCGTTTTACGACCTTTGAGATGGTAGAGGTGGTTATGCCTCGAATTATTAAGTCAAGCGGCAAGATTGAGCCTTATGACAATGAAAAACTGCGCCGCTCTATCTTATTACCTTTGCAAAAGCGTCCAATCACTATCGATGAGCAAGAGGCGATGATTAGCCGTATAGAAAAGCGTGTTAGACAGATGGGTGAGCGTGAAATCAGTAGTAAAGTCTTGGGTGAGATTATCATGAGTGAGCTTAAAACGTTAGATGACGTGGCTTATGTGCGTTTTGCTAGCGTTTATCGTGATTTCCAAGATATTGATGCATTTCATCAAGAGATTGCTAATATTCGTCCAAATGAAAAATAGGCGAATTAACCCTGATGTAATGTTCGAACACCCGCCGCTTTTTATTCTTTTATAGACTATCCTCAATCATTGATTAAGTCCATTATTATGTCTACCAAAAACCACGCGCAAGATGCGAAAGACCGTTACTTTATGATGCTTGCTATCGAGCAGGCAAAGCAAGGACTATATACTACTAGGCCGAATCCAGCCGTAGGTTGTGTCATTGTTCAAGCGAACGAGATAGTCGGTCAGGGGTTTCATCCAAAAGCAGGTGAGCCCCATGCAGAGGTATTTGCGCTCAAAGATGCTGGTAGACAAGCAGAAGGAGCAACTGCTTACGTAACTCTAGAGCCTTGTAGTCATACTGGTCGTACACCGCCTTGTGCAGTCGCGCTTGCGAAAGCTGGTGTGACACGGGTCGTGATTGCAGGACTTGATCCTAATCCACAGGTCTCAGGGCGCGGTGTGAAGATATTGCAGGACGCTGGCATAATAGTTACGGTTGGTGTATTAACGGCGCAAGCAGAGTTATTAAATCGTGGCTTTTTGAAGGCGATGCGCACTCAAATGCCTTATGTACGTCTCAAAATTGCTACGAGTCTCGATGGCCGTACCGCGATGGCAAATGGAGAATCAAAATGGATTACTTCAGCTGCTGCTCGTGAGGATGTCCAAAAGTTGCGGGCACAAAGTGGCGCTATTATTACAGGTAGTGAGACAGTGATAGCTGATGATCCACAGCTTAACGTTCGATCCGAACAGTTAGGCGTTTCACCTGAACAAATACCAAAGCCTATGGTGGTTGTGTTGGATAGACGTCAGCGTTTAACACACAGTCTACAATCTCATTATCAGCTATGTCGTCGAACAGATACTGTTTATTGGCGTAATGATGATTTAACTGCCTTATTAAAAAATTTAGTAAAAGAGCATCAATGCTATGACGTATTGATTGAGGCTGGTGCGAGTGTTGCAGGTAGCTTTTTGAGTCAACAGTTAGTAGATGAAATGATTGTTTATCAAGCGCCTTGTTTACTCGGAGTACAAGCACGATCCATGGTTGATCTCAATCCTATATCTTTAGCCCAGCAGCTGCGGTTTGATATCGATAGGCACGAACAACTTGGCTCAGATCTTAAACTAATTCTGCTACCTTTATAATTTTATGGTGTTATACACAAGATATCCCCAGGCT
The DNA here is from genome assembly GCF_052376215.1 of Psychrobacter sp. AOP7-B1-24. Lineage (NCBI taxonomy): Bacteria > Pseudomonadati > Pseudomonadota > Gammaproteobacteria > Moraxellales > Moraxellaceae > Psychrobacter > Psychrobacter sp. AOP7-B1-24. The sequence goes on along the minus strand of NZ_JBQSVL010000013.1, from coordinate 38,829 downwards.
GTAATAAGGCTTCTTTTTAATCTGGTCGGGTATTAGGAATATCATCTATTCAATCGGTAGTTATTTGAATGGACTAACAGTGGTTCAGTCAGTGGTTAAGGTTTGCCAAACAACATTAAATAGCCGGCTAATATTTTGATTTTAGCTACGCTATTTTCCTTGTTTGATTACAATATGTCTCATTTTTAGTGCTATTTCTAAAATAATGACAGACTCTAAATGTATGTTAAGTATGAACGAGCTAGTACGTGAGATTATGTTTCACATGAAACTGTGCATAACTTTGTTTCACATGAAACTCACAAACTAAGCCTTTGTTTTTGTTTTAAAATAATTTCTTTAAAATCAATGGTGTATGCTTTGTTTAATCGGATTTTTTAAATACAGTTGGTTTCTAGATTTCTGTGGATAACTCTACAAAAACAAAGGTTTTAAAGGTAAGTTGGATTGATTTACTGTTACTTATCCACAACTTATCCCATAATAAGTTTGAAATAAATTTACGTTTCACTAAAAACTTAGTTCAGACAAACATGATCAATAAATTAATAAGTCGAAATACGTTGTCGATAACGGCAATATAATAATGAGATGAGGCATATATGTTTACCGGGATTATAGAAAGTGTTGGAAAGGTTAAATCCATGCAGTCTACGGGTGGTGATATACGTTTGACGATAGAGTCCGATGATTTGGATTTTAGCGATGTAAAACTAGGCGATTCAATTGCTTCAAATGGTATTTGTTTGACCGTTGTGGATTTTGGTAGTAATCACTACTCTGTCGATGTCTCACGTGAAACAATCGCTCGCACAGCGCTTGAGGATCTTAAAGCAGGTTATATCGTCAATTTAGAGAAAGCCATGCTACCCACCACTCGTTTTGGTGGTCATATCGTTGCAGGTCATGTGGACGGTGTAGGGATTGTTAGTAAGCTGCAACAAGATGCACGTTCTATCTACATCGAAATTGAAATACCCCAAGAATTGGCACATTATACAGCGACTAAAGGTTCTATCACGGTTGATGGTATTAGCCTGACGACCAATCTTGTACGTGACAACATCGTTTGTCTCAATATCATTCCTCATACCGCACAAGTGACTAACATCGCCAAACACTGGTTGGTTGGTAATAAAGTCAATATAGAGGTGGATATCGTTGCTCGCTACTTAGAGCGTCTATTAGGTAAGTCGCAAACAGAAGGGCTGAATGCCCCCAATCCACAAAGTCAGATTACAGAAGCATTTTTAGCAGATAATGGCTTTATGAAGTAATAGTCGAGAGCACAAAGTGATGGATATTAAAACAGCTATGTTCGTAATGAATGTAGCTGTTTTGGTATGAGACATTGGCGTTACGAGCTTGCTAGGTTTTTATGAAGCGCTGTAACACCTTTGCTAATTCTTTTTTGTTGATAGGTTTGGATAAAAAGTCATCCATTCCTACTTGAGTACAAGCTTCACGGTCCTCTTCGGTATTGTTTGCAGTTAATGCCACGATAGGGATGTTATCACCTTGCAAGCGAATAGCTTGAGTTGCTTGTAAACCATCCATAACTGGCATGCGGCAATCCATTAAAATAAGCGAGATCTCTTGACGTTGAGTCTTTAGCTGTTCAAGAGCTTGCTGACCATCTTCTGCGACTACACTACGATAACCAAGCTTGCTCAATATTTTGCAGGTTATTTTTTGGTTGGTTGGACTATCTTCTGCGACTAGAATCAGTGGAGACAAGACTTCTTTTTTGGGTATATCTTCTTCCACAAAAGATGGACTGCTATCATATTGATGTTTGACCAGTATGTTTAGTTTTTTCCTTGCAGACAAGGTTAAGCGTAGCAGCTCAGAAACTAGTAAGCTTGCGTCCAAGGGTTTGGTCAAAAATCCATCATATTGGTCTAGTATGGTAGAGGAAATATGTCTTTCAGGTTTCATGCTAAGCAATATCTTTGGTAGTGAAGACATAGTGCCTAGTTTGTTTAACACTTCTTGTTGTTCACTATGCTTGTTGCTCGCATGAGTTGATAAGTTGATGGATTGGTTGTATTCATAATCCAATAACAAGACAGGAATGACGGTCTGCTCATTTTGCGTTAATTTATTTTTTAGCTGCTGTATAGTGGCTCTATCTAAAATACTGTAAGTAGTTACGGATATCGTTAAGTATTCGCACAAACGTTGTAAATGCTTAGCAACTAAAGGTTGGTTGACAATAGCGATAAGGTGAATATGAGACAGCTGCGAACAAGGATGATATACCGGTTCATAAGTGGAATGACGCTCAGGAAGATAGAGACTAAATACCGTCTCTTCATCCGCTGTAATATTTAGTTCGATAAAACCGCCGAGTAACTGAGCGAAGCTATTGGCATCATTCAGGCTAATTTCACTGTCTTTAACCAAGTTATGATTGGTTTGATCACTGTCTTGATTCAAAATAGTGACTAATTGATTTTTTCTCTCAGGAGTAATAGCTACTCCAGTGTCTTTTACATTAAACCGAATCCAATAAGATGTTTGCGCAGGCATTATAGTATCGTTGTTAGGCGTCAAGTACTGGTTACTTATTGGCGTGACCTTGTCTTTAGATACGCGATCAACAGTGAGAGCGACATAGCCTGATGTTGTAAAATTAATAGCATTCTTCAACAGATTTAATGAGATATGGCGTAGCCGAATGTCATCAGTTTCAATGTAACGAGGACAGTCTGGCGCAAAGAAATAGATCAACTCTAGCCCTTGTTGTCTTACTTCTTTTGTGACTAAGCTGCTAACTTCTTTGCTTACTTTATAAATATCAACCGTTTCGATGCTTAGACGTGTTTTTCTGACATCAATTTCCTCTGTCGCTAGCGTGTCATTGAGTATAGTCAGCATCTTTTGACTGGTTGTAATCAATGTGTTTAGAGTTTTCTTGCCTTGCGCCGTCAATGTTGAAGGGTCGATTGGTTCCAACGAATCAACTATCTTCTCTAGTGGTATCCGTAACTTACGACCTATAAATGCTTGGGCTTCGCTTGATTCATCAATTTGTAATTGTAGCTGTTGGTTTTTCTGCTGTAGTTGTTCTATTTGATTGGTATATTCATTAATATTGCTAAAAAGCGCGGTAAAGCCATGAACTTGTCCGTGTTCGCCAAACCATGGTGTGATATGCAGTTGGTAAGACTGCTGGTTTTCTAACCCATAAACAATTAAGGTGCGAGTGACACGTAGGTTTGATAATTTCTGTAGTAGTAACTGAGTGGGCTTATCTTTAGCAGCAACAAAGTCGGTTAGTTGGCAGCTATCATCATAGTCTTGAGAAGGACAGGTAAACACTTGCTCAAAACGTTGATTAAAAAAACTTATCTGACCATGACGCATAATCATTAGCATTGGTAACGGTGCTTGATTTACCAAACGATCGAGCCGATGCGTCAGGGTCGTTATACGACGATAGTCCTTGTGTAGCTGATAATTAACACGGCTTAGCGCATGACCTAAGCGCAAGAACTCAGGTGTGGATCTTTTATATAGAAATGGTGGTGGACTATAAGCATCCTTGGCTTGACTGTTGAGACTGTCGGTATAAAGTAATAGCTGTTCCCAATCGACGCGACGATTGAGCATGTAAAGTAATCCGATGATAAACAGCACGATAGCTGTCATCAATGGCAACCAATAACGGTAAGATAACCAGTTAATATCTAGTGGTCTATGACGTAATATAATATATATCTGATGACCGCTTTTAAGCTTGATCGTACCTGTTACATTGCGACTATTGAGTGTATAAGCACTGTGGCTACTGTTACTAGGCGGTGATGATGTAATAGTAGGAAAGGTAACAGTGGTAAAACCAGGCTCATTAGGGCGAGTATAGCGGTGGATGAAAGTCTGACCAGATGGCATCATACAAACAATCTGGTAGCTTACATTTTTAAACACTGGTTTTTCTAAAATATTTGAAATTTCAGTGTCTGTTATACCGACATGCTCCGTCATTTCATATTGTAATGAATAGAAGGTATCAATACTCCGTTGCTCATTATTTTGTTTTATCTCGTGAAAGAGCGCGAAATAATACATCACTAGCATCGTTAACAATGTCAGTGCATAAAATATAAGTAAGCGTCTTAAGGACTGAAACTGTTGCATGAAAGCGTGTTCCTATATCGACACGAGAAAACATAGTGGGTGAATCGTAACTTGGGTACGGTAGTCGGTTTGCTAGAAGTATTCTGCTTTTTAGGCTCTACTGCTATTATAAAGATAAACGATGTCATTAGTAACGCCTGATTGCCATCGTTACAATCATGGCACAACACTAGAAACTCACCTATAATGAACAAATTAACCTTATATAATGCACGATTATGACTACAATTGCTCCTACATCAGATTTACCTACGCCCTCGATCACTCATGATTCTCTCGCTATCAATCGATTGAAGGTAGTATTTGCGGGAACGCCCGAATTTGCCGCTATTAGTCTGGAGTCACTAATCAGTCAGCAAGACGTGCTGAATATAGAGATTGTCGCGGTGTACACGCAGCCTGATCGCAAAGCAGGTCGTGGCCAAAAAGTATCTGCCTCTGCGGTGAAAGAAGTCGCACTAGCAAACGATATTCCTGTAGAACAACCAGTCACCTTTAAAAAATCAAGTGATGAGGGTCTGGCTGCTCGAGCAGTGCTGCAATCATATCAGCCAGATGTCATGATTGTTGCTGCTTATGGATTGATTTTACCTATCGGTGTATTAGAGACACCGACACATGGTTGCTTAAATATTCATGCCTCACTATTACCGCGTTGGCGCGGTGCGGCTCCTATCCACCGTGCCTTATTGGCAGGGGATGATGAGACGGGTATTACTATTATGCAGATGGATAAGGGCTTAGATACTGGCAATATGATTTACAAAACCAGCGCTCGTATTGAAGCTGATGATACTGCTGCCAGTCTACACGATAAAATGGCTGCGCTTGGTGCGAATGCAATCAGTACCGTGTTGCAAGATTTGCCACATTATCAAGCACAAGCTGTGGTTCAAGATGAGAATCAGGCGAACTATGCTGAAAAACTAATCAAAGCCGAGGGTGAGATTGACTGGACACAGCCTGCGGCCGCTATTGAACGCCAAATTCGCGGACTGACACCGTGGCCGGGTGCTTATACGTTTTTAGCAGGGCAGCGCGTTAAAGTATTGGCCAGCTTGCCAATCAATGCGTCGCAGCAAACCAATGAACCTGCAGGTACTGTTATTAGTGTTGGACGTAATGCTGTTTTGGTTGCTTGTGGCAAAGCGAATGACGCTGAATCATCAGCCACGACTTTAGCCATTACTCACTTGCAGTTTGCAGGTGGTAAACCTCAGACGGCTGAGCAAGTTTGCCATGGTAATCAGCTCAATGATGGCGACAAATTTACGACAGAATCAAAATAACCAAATCTAACTTAATGCTAGTTTATCCTATCTCAACAAGGCGCTATCTGATGATACGTCAAGGAAATAAAATTTAATGAGACACAACAGTACTGCGCCTAGAAATAATGCACCTAGAAATAACAAGCTCAAACCATCAAGCAATCTTATTATGAATGGTAGCGTACGTGTGCGTGTGATTCGTACCTTACTGGCTATTCAAAATGGTCAGTCGCTCTCAAGTGTCCTTGATCCATTACTAAATAGTCTGCATGACGGTGACAAAGGCTTTGCACATGCGCTGCTACTAACCACACTGCGCCAGTGGCATGCGCTGGCACGTTTGCTAGATACGCTTGCAGACAATCCTATCGATGAAGTTGAGGTGCGCACCACCATTCAAGTGGGTTTGGTTCAGCTGCTTTATTTAGAAGTGGCTGACCATGCTGCGATTCATGAAACCGTTGAAGCTGCCAAAGAGATTGAGTTTGCTCATTCTACTGGTTTAGTCAATGCTATTTTGCGCAAAGTCGCTAAAAATCCAAGTAAATTTCGTAAGAAGTGTGATAAGAAGCATAGCCTACCGAATTGGCTCGCTTATCAGCTTAAGCAAGACTGGAGCGAGCAGTATGATGAGCTAACACAAGGCTTACGCCAACCAGCACCAATGTTTTTACGAGTAAACTCATCGGTGACTTCGGTAGAAGATTATCAGAATGCATTGTATGGTGCAGAAATTGATGCGGACATCGTTGAACTAACGACTGGTTTTAAATTATTGAACGCGTCAGAGTCTAGCGCGGCTACAACGCTATCAACCAAAGGTATTAGATTGCATCAAAGCACTGCTGTTAACGCTTTGCCTGAGTTTGCTTTAGGGACTGCTAGTGTACAAGACATGCATGCGCAATTAGCTGCACCCATTATTAATCAAGCATTGATGGCTAAGCTCAGTGCTGAAAGTAACAATGCTGACGATACTGAGAGTGGCAGCGACAGTGTTGAGAAAGAGATACACATTTTAGATGCTTGCGCGGCCCCTGGTGGCAAACTGGCACATTGGTTAGAGATTATAAGCGCTAATGATGAATCATCGTTGTTTCACGTGAAACAAGATGATGCTGAAACGTCGCCTACGACTGCTAATGCTAATGTCAAGGTAACGGCTATCGATAATGAAGCACCACGTATTGAGCGCATTCGTGAGAATTTACAGCGCTTAAATCTGAGTCAGCACGATCTGAAGCAAGCAGAGAACAGCATTGCATTGAACATTGTCTGTGCGGATGCAACCAGATGGCAGCATGGCAAGAATAAAAAAGCGGCGACAAATGAGCCTGTATTTGATGCGATATTGCTTGATTCTCCTTGTACCGCGACTGGCGTTATTCGCCGTCATCCTGATATTAGTATCCTGCGTACCGAAGAAGATATCGAGCAAACGGCACTGCTACAAGCAGATATCTTGCATAACTTATGGCCACAACTCAAAGCAGGTGGTTATCTGTTGTACGTGACTTGCTCTATCTTAAAACAAGAGAACGTTGAGCAAATGCAGGACTTTATCACTCATCATAATGATGCGGTAGCGATTGAGTTTACTGAGGAATGCAGCTGGGGTATCGAACAAGCGATTGGTCGTCAGTGCTTACCGATTGATAGCGAGAGTGGCGATGGTTTTTATTATGCGTTGTTGCATAAAACTGCCGAATAAACCGTTTTTAACTATTGAATAACATTATTGTAGACAGGACAATCTAATGAAATATATCAGTACCCGTGGTCAGACAGCGCCGATGGATTTTAGTGATGTGCTTTTAATGGGTCTTGCTCCAGATGGCGGTTTGATGCTGCCTGAGCATTATCCAAATATCGATAGCGCAACGCTTGATGAGTGGCGTGCGCTTAGCTATCCAAAGCTTGCGATGGCGATTATGCAGCGTTTTGCAACAGATATCCCTACGGCCGATCTACAAGACCTCATTGAGCGTACTTATACTGCCGAGGTGTTTGGCTCTGATGAAATTGTTCCTGTTCGTAAGCTTGAAGATAATTTATATATCCTAGGATTATCAAACGGTCCGACATTGGCGTTTAAAGATGTTGCCATGCAGTTCTTGGGTAATGCTTTTGAGTATGTGCTTAAGAAAAAAGACGCACGTATTACCATCATTGGTGCGACAAGTGGCGATACAGGTAGTGCAGCAGAGTATGCACTGCGTGGTAAAGAAAATATCGAAGTCTTTATGCTATCACCACACGGAAAAATGAGTGAATTCCAGCGTGCGCAGATGTATAGCTTGACTGACGATAATATTCATAATATCGCTATCGATGGTATGTTTGATGACTGCCAAGATATCGTCAAAGCGTTACAACAGGACGCTGAGTTCAAAGCTGCCTACAATCTAGGTACAGTGAATTCTATTAATTGGGGTCGCATCCTAGCGCAGATCGTTTACTACTTTAAATCTTATTTTGCGGTCACTACTAGCAACGATGAAAAAGTCAGCTTTAGCGTACCGTCAGGTAACTTCGGCAACATTTGCGCTGGTCATATTGCTCGTGAGATGGGGCTACCGATTGATCGATTAATCGTTGCTACTAATGAAAACGATGTGTTGAATGACTTCTTCAACCAAGGTGCTTATCAACCGCGTCCGACTGAAAAGACTTATGTAACGTCAAGTCCATCAATGGATATCTCCAAAGCCTCTAACTTTGAGCGTTTTGTTTATCTATTATTGGACAAAGACAGTGCGCGTGTTCATGAGCTGTTTGAAGGGGTGAAATCTGGTCAAGGTTTCGATTTATCTGAGCTAATGGAAGCGGTTAATACTCGTTATGGATTCGCTGCTGGCAAGTCTACCCACAGTGATCGTTTGCAAACCATCAAAGCCCTTTATGAGCAATTTGGTGAGTTGGTCGACCCACATACTGCTGATGGCATCAAAGTCGCCAAAGAGTTGCAGCAAGAGGGTGAAGTGATTGTCTGTGCGGAAACAGCATTACCTGTTAAGTTTGCAGATACCATCGTTGAGGCAGTAGGGCAGATAGATATTGCTCGCCCATCTCATACCGAAGGACTAGAGAGCTTGCCGCAGCATGTAGTGGTGCTAGATAATGACGCTGAATTGGTTGCTGAGCAAATTCGTCAGCATGTCACACCAAATCCAGCGTAAATCACCGTCAAATTATGAGCTTAGAGCATGCTGAGCGTTTGACCATAGCTATGCTTAGTTGTGAGTATTTAATACAGCTACCTTAAATAAAAAATCAGAGAAAGTATTTATATAAAGGTTACACTATTGTAATAAAGTGTTTATGATTGTGTTATGGTAGATATAATTGTAATATTAGAAACAGCGTCAGCGAGTCATCATTGTGCTAGACGCTTTTTTAGGAACAAAACCAGCCAATTATACTGAACAGCTGCCCTCTAAGCGTCATAATAAATGCGCAGCTTGAGTAACGGATTGATTGAATTTTTATTGTCACTTATTTCATTAAGTATCAACAATAGAGATTCTAGATTGATAGACTCAAGCGTGATTATTATGATGGTAATAGCGGTACATATTGTGGATATAACAATGAAGATGAGCTTAAAAAAGATAGCAACAGCACTGATGCTTACGACTTTTAGCAGTGCCATGCTAATGACCACTGCCCACGCCAACAATCCACCACCCACTCTCAAAGCAGATGCGCCTAATCGCTATACTGTCACAAAAGGCGATACCTTATGGGACATCTCAGAACGCTATTTAGATAGTCCATGGCGTTGGAAAGAGATTTGGGCGACAAACAAGCAAATCAAAAACCCCAATCTTATCTATCCTAATGACATTCTTATCTTATGTGTGATTCAAGGTAAGACTCTCATTGGTGTGGATACGGGCGAGGGCTGTGCAGGGGTTGAAAAGCAACTTACTGGTAACGTAGCTGCTACTCCAGTAACAGTGACGTCAACTGCCAATAGCATTCCATCTATTCCTTGGACGGCTATTCGCCACTGGCTAGACAAAACAGTTATTGTCAATCCACAAGATTTTAATACGACTCCGTATATATTAGCCTCTAAAAAAGGTAATTTAATCACTGCGAGTGGTGATAAGGTCTATGCGAAAGGTGTGCCACTTATCACCGGTCAGCGTTACGGTATTTATCGTGAAGGTGAGCTGTATACTGATTCCACGACAAACGACGTCATCGGTCTAGAAGTTACACAAGTAGCAACAGGCTTGGTTACTTCTACCGAAACCAATGGCGTTAGTAGCTTACAACTGACCGATAATTATGGTAAAGAAGTACGTGAAGGTGACCGCGTCTTTGTTGAATTGAACAACTCTATTCCACCCGTGTTTTATCCGACGCCTGCTAATACCAGTCGTGGTGGCATGATTGTACGTGTGATGGACTCAATCAGTTCAGCAGCAAAAGGCAGTGTAGTTGCTATTAATCTGGGCAGCTTAGAAGGCGCTAAGCCTGGTGATGTATTGACTGTCTATCAAAAAGGCGCTTTGGTACGTGATATCAAAGATGAAGATACGCCTGTACGCTTACCAAATGAACAAACAGGTATGCTAATGGTCTTCAATACTTTTGATCATATCAGCTATGCGTATGTACTTAGTTCTGAATTGCCACTTAATGTCGGCGATCAGTTACTACCGCCTCCTTATTTATAAGTGAGCAACAGGCTTATTACAAGATTTATTGATCTAAGTCTGCCTATACGAGACAAATGACTATGACGACAGTCACCTCTCCTTTATCGGACGATCAGCGCGCAGTATTGGCGCTGTGGTACGAGGTGAATGCGTCATTATCTGCTTATCATAAGCTACTTACTTCCTTTGGAAATGTAGAACTTGCTTGGCAAGCAAAAATAGAATCATGGCGACAAGCGGGTATTCATCATACTCACCTCAAACGTCATGAACAGCCAGAGCAAACACTCACTAATATTGATAAAATTCAGCAAGCACTACTAGAGGGTCGTTACGGTCTGCTATTTGCTGATGAATCTGACTATCCTGCCCAACTTTTACAAATCTATGACCCACCACCATTGTTATTTTATCGTGGTAATCGTGCGCGCCTGCATCAAGCACAAATCGCTATCGTCGGTAGCCGAAAACCCACTGCACATGCACAAAAAATCACGTTTGATATGGCACAGTATTTAGCACAAGCTGGATATATCATTACCAGTGGACTAGCGATGGGTGTGGATAAACGCGCGCATTTAGGCGCGTTAGCACAAACTGATGCTGACTATCAGGGTCGTACCGTTGGCGTGATGGGTACAGGGATTGATGTAAACTATCCCAACCATCGCGATAAGTTATTTACTCAAATTATCGATCAAGGTGGTTGTATCATTAGCGAGCTGTTACCAGACACGCAGCCGCACAAACATACGTTTCCGCGCCGAAATCGTCTGGTTGCAGGATTAAGCTTAGCAACGATTGTGACAGAAGCGACCATTCAAAGCGGCTCGCTCATTACTGCGCGTTTAACCTCTGAACAGGGTAAACAGGTCTTTGCCATTCCAAGTCATATCGATAATAATAATGCTGAAGGTTGTCATCACCTAATACGTGAGGGGGCGACGTTGATTTATCATCCTCAGCAGGTACTAGAAGATGTCAGTGGTCAGTTAGACTATGACAGTCGTTCTGACAAACAAACACAGCGATCGCAATCTAATAACACCCAATTGAGCAATAAATATTCTCCAAAAGTTGTGAGTATAGAGGACGGCACCGTAACAGCTACCAACGATTCACAACCATCATCTTCTAATGTTAAGTTGCCTCGCAGCGCTGTTGTTGTTCCTGAACATCTAACCAGTATTTATGAGCAGATTGATTGGCATGGACAAGATCTAGATGCACTTATCGTGGCTACCGATCTTGCACCACCGCAACTGATTGGCCAGTTGATGGAGCTTGAATTGTTGGGTATTATCAGTGTGCAAGGCGGTCGATATTTACGCGTCTAATGCTATATTTTTTTAACTTGAAGCTTTTTTGCTTTCCAGGTTTTAGGAAGTTCAGCACAGTAAAAAGGTGGTGATTTTCAAGTTTTGTTATCTGAGTCAAACTTTCTCCTGTGTTATGATTAGCGCTCAACCTTCTACTCGTCCAAACCATTCAAGCTATGAATCATTCCATACCTTTTATCACTGACTCCACTGCACAAGCTGCTCATTGGCTCAAAGAAGGGCAGCTGCTCGCTTATCCAACCGAAAGTGTCTGGGGTATCGGCTGTGATGCTTATGATAAAGAAGCCGTTAAGCGAATTTTAGAGATTAAACAGCGTCCACAAGCCAAAGGTATGATTGTCATTACCGACAGCGTGGAGCGTCTGGCACCCTTGCTATCTTCTTTAACGGATGAACAGTGCGCTCCTATCCTAAAGAGTTGGCAGGCAGATAGTGGTCATAATAACGATGATGGTTTGCAATATAAGCAAGCACATACATGGCTGCTACCTATTCCGCAGGCGCTAGCTACTACGATTCCTCCTTGGGTAACAGGACAACATCAAACGATGGCGGTGAGAGTCATCGCTCATCCTGTTATTCGTCAGCTATGCGAGCAATTGGTCAGTGCACACAATCCATTTGGACTGTTGGTTTCGACCAGCTGCAACCCCTCAGGGCAACCACCTGCTGTCACTTTCACCGACGCTTATGCCTATTTTGGCGAGCACATCAGTTACTTACAAGCTGATACGTTGGGCTATACTTTGCCCAGTCAAATTCGTGATGCAATTACTGGCTTAATCATTCGTTAGAAAGTAGCAGTCATTTAAATGCAATGAGCAAAGCTTCATTATATAAATGATAAGCACAGTCTTTACATTTCACTATTGACAGAAATAAAAGAATGGCGCAAGATGAGTTAATAAGCAGAACCATTAATAAACAAGCCATATTGCATAAAAATAAGTGAATAACCGTTATGAAATTAAATCCTGTGACCGAAAAGTTTATCTTACATTGGGGTGAGATGGGCTCGCAATGGGGTGTCAATCGAACCATGTCACAGATTCATGCGTTATTATTTATTATTGGTAAACCATTAAATGCTGAAGAAATTACCGAAACACTTGGTGTTGCTCGCTCTAACGTTTCAAACAGTATTAAAGAGCTACAGCATTGGGGCTTGGTACAAAAGATCTCCATATTGGGCGATCGTCGCGATCATTTTACGACCAATACTGATGTTTGGGAGCTAGCACGCATCATTGTGGTTGAACGACAAAAGCGTGAGCTTGAACCAACAGTGCAGTTCTTACAAGAATTGATGGACAGTCCTGAATTCGAACATGAGAACAGCGATGTAAAAGCACGCATCCGTGATACAAAAGAATTCGTTAGTACACTCACCACTTGGTCTGCTGAGATGCTCAAGCTACCCACCAGCATCCTCAAAAAAGTCCTTAAATTGGGCGCGAGTATCAAAAAAATTCTGCGCTAGTAATGAGATATAGTATTTAAAATAAAAAATTTAAGTGATAATTTCTGTTTTAACAGAAATTTATGTAATAAATATAAAAGCTAGTCAAGATCAAGCGATACGAGTTTTAGTAAGAATCGCAGCAATAAGAAACAGTAACGACAAATGGGTGCGTAAAATGAATGCAAATAAGACACACGCTAATAAAGAGCAATCCATTAAAAATGCAATGGCCTCAGTTGAGTGGCAGGATTTGCGCCAATTAACGCGTGCTCAAACTGCTTATAACCTCATTTTGCCTTATCCATTTTTATTGTTGTCTTGGTGGTTCGCTAGTCAGTCTTGGTATGTATTGGCATGTGGCGCTTCTTATTTGTTTTTCGCCGCTGCTTTTCGCCAAGCGCACGATGGTTATCATCATAGCTTGGGCGTGAGCAAACGCACCGTTACCGGCATATTGTTATTGCTCAGTGTACTATTGATGACCAGTTTGCATAGTATCCGAGCCACTCACATGGAACATCACCGCAATCCGTTAGGTGACAGTGATATCGAAGGCCGTTTGGCAAAAGGTTCGTGGTGGCAAGCCATGCTTGGCGGCATAGCATATCGATTGGATATTTACCGCCAAGGACTGCATCTTAGTAGCCGTCGCAATCAACGTATCGCATGGCTAGAGTTTGGCTTGATTGCCCTTGTTATTATCACTGCGTTGGTATTGACTGTGCTTCCTATGGCGGTTCCTGCTATTGCAACCTTGACTCAAGTATTGATATACCACTTACTGACGATGATGTTGGCCAATGCCAGCGTGGGCATCATCGCTGTGTGGGGCGTGCATCATGATTGTGATGAGACAATCGCCCGAACTGAGCGCAACCCTGTAGTTAATTTGCTGACCTTCAACTTACTTTATCACGTCGAGCATCACCTCTTTCCTGCTGTGCCATCGAACCACTTACCTGAGCTTGCCAAACGTTTGGATGCAGCAGCGCCGCATCTGACCAAAGCACATGTATTGCCAAATATGACAACTGTCATGGAATTTATAAATCATTATGCGAGTAAGTTAAAAGATAAGAATCAAAGAAATAATGATAGTGAATGTCCTATTCGTAAGCGTTTTGCTTAGTAGAATGGGTAGGCATGTCAGCATTACCTACGTTAGAAGAAAATGTTGAATGCTCGAGCTAATCGACTGGAAGAATAGCTAAAAAACTGTTTCTAAGGAAATTGTCATGAGTTCAGATTCTAACAAAGGTCATGAAAATTATTCAAAAGCAAATGTCATAGCATCATATTTACTCTTTGGTGGAGCGACTGGTGGCAGCTTAATAGGATTAATAGCAGCTATATTTGTGGTTTTAGAAACTATCTTGCAAGATGATGTCTGGCAGAATATCGGTAGTTCAATAGTGCAAGCTATATTAGCAGTACCTATCTGGGCATTTTTTGGTTTTATGATAGGTCTAATTCCCGCAACATTGACTGGTTGCTTAGTCGCGAGTTTGAAGTTATACCGCAATCATAAAGGTTTATCGTATTCAGCTATCATCGGTACAATATCGACGGTTATCTATACTTTACTATTCATGGTTTTTAACGATATCCCTTTTTCACTTGCTGCTTGTATCTTTGCCGCCTTGATGGGAAGTTCTAGTGGATATTTCACAGGGTTATTTGTCTTACCAAAGGCATGATTCACAGAGATAAGTGACATAATTAATCACCAATTATCCATAGTAATTTCATTGGCTTTGCCAACGCCATATTTATACTAAATTAACGATGACTGTTAATGGGATAAATAAAATGAAAACGAATAATAAGTTAGGTGCGTATCCTTATCTACAAGTGATTATTTTGTTTGCAGGGTTTGGTAGCTTGGTTGGTGGACTGGTAGCGCAGCTGTTTTTATTATTCATCTTTAGAGATGCTGATTTTGCTCAAATAGGTTATCAACCATTACTCTATGTTGGATTACTTGGTTTTATCCCTGCTTTATTAACAGGTGTTATCGTTGCTAGTCAAAAGGTATGGCGCGGTGATCGTAAAAGTATAAAAACCACATTCATGATTGGCTTTATCATTTCAGCGATTTATATGGGTGCAATCGTTTTATATTTAGGCATAAACTCATTGATAGAAGTTGGCGTATTATTCGCATTCATGACTGCTATAGGATTGTTTGGTGGCATCAACTCAGCGATTGCTAGCCTTATTGCTTTACCAAAAGTATGTAAAAGTCATTTTGATATAAAGGCTAAAAAAGAAGACGATAACTATAACGGGTTAAGTTTTACTGAAAAATAATACACATTAGGGAGTAGGGCATGAATATTCTAATTAGTGGCGGTTCAGGGTTTTTGGGTAGTGCGTTCAGCAAAGAGATTCAGAAACGTTATCAAACGGCTGATAGAGAATTACATATTACTTGGCTGACACGTGACAGCAGCCAAGAACATCCTAATGATATTGACATGATGACTTATGACGAACTCTCAAAAACAGACAATACCTTTGATATGATTTTGAACCTAGCCGGTGCAGGTATTGCTGATACGCGTTGGAGTGATGAGCGTAAAGAGCAGCTGCTTGCGAGCCGTATTAAACCTACCGAGTCAATACTGGAGTTTATTGCCCGTACCAGTATCAAGCCCAAGCTGCTAGTCAGTGGCTCAGCGATTGGCTGGTATGGTGTACAAGGTGATACACCACTGACCGAAAGTAGCAACTACAAAACAGATTTTGCCCACCAGTTGTGTGAGCAATGGGAGCAGCTCGCTTTGACGGCAACCGGGTATGGTGTACCTGTGGCCATCGTACGAACTGGTGTGGTGATTCATCCTGAGGGTGGCATGGTTGGCAAGCTTTTGACACCGTTTAAAATGGGCGCTGGTGGTCAGTTGGGCGATGGTCAGCAGGTCATGAGTTGGGTCAGCCGTGAAGACTGGGTAGGGGCGACGATATTTATCATTGAGCAGCACCTTACTGGTAAGCACGATAGTGGTGCTGATACTGTACATGATAACGCCTTGCAGACTACCAGTGATACACCAGGGTTTGTATATAACCTCACGTCGCCAAACCCCGTAAACAATCATACTTTTACTAAAACGCTTGGGGCATGGCTGCATCGTCCGACCTTTTTTACCTTACCTAAATTTTTACTCAAGCTGATGTTTGGTGAGATGTCGATGCTATTAATTGATGGTCAAAAAGTATTGCCGCAAGTATTACAGGACGCAGGTTATGAGTTTCAGCAGCCAACGCTAAAGCAAGCGTTAACAGAGCAGAAGTCATAAATGACTAGGTAACTGTTTCATGTGAAACATTTTTTTAGGCTCATTAGTAGAAAATATCATGACAAGTCTAACGAACGAGATCAAAGAATCATCTTATCCATTTAATCGAGTGGGATGGGGCTATAGCCTACTAGGTGGTAGCACTGGTGGTCTAATGGTTGGTACGTTATTTATATTTGATTATCCAGGAATAGAGTTATTATTAATATTTATTGTTTCATCGATAGTACTTGGTGCTGTGTTTGGTCTAATACCTTCTATAATTACAGGGGTTTGGGTAGTCAAAAATGAAATGAAAATACAAGGTGCTGAAGATTACTGTAAGTTATTTTTAATGGGCTTTTTAGTCAGTTCCACTTACGCTGTATCAGTTGTGCTGCTTAATTACTATATATTCGAATGGTTTCTGATGGACAGTTTTTCTTTACAGCTATTCTCATTCACAGGAGGTATGGGGCTGCTGGGAGGACTTAGTAGTATGATTCTAGGTAAATTACTACTATCGAAAGAAAAGACATTGCAAAACTTTGATAACTTTTAGATAAGTATAAGGTTTTAAATTGAAAATACTTAATAAGTTTCATGTGAAACAAAATAGAGGTCTTTATGAGTAAGACTAATAGCAACGCCACTGTTGATAAGCTAAAAACTGATAAGCAAATAGTCGTATCTTTAAAGAAAAAAGAAGAGCGAAATATAGGAGGTTCAGTTTTAACTATGTCTGAATCTGATTATCCTTACTTTAGAGTAATGGGGTTTTATGCGTTACTCGGTGGCATTTTTGGCGGAATAGCTTTAGATTTATCTATGGTAATTATTAGTTTAATTACACAGAATTCTATTGAAACATTTATGTTTCAACGTTCAGTAGAATGGTTTTTTAGAGCTTTGTTACTTGTTGGAATAATGGGGTTTCTACCTGCGTTACTAACTGGCTTTATGGCATGCTTATTTAAGATGTATTTTGATTCAATAAAAAAGGCGGTACTATTATTTATAATTGGTTTTGTAAGCACTTTTATATACATGGTGTTGTTTACTCTAGATAAAGATTTTATAGATGTCGCTGTGATGCTTTTTCTATTTTGCTGTAATGGTGGTGCAATCGCTGTAATAATAGGCTGGTTTGTACTACCTAAACATGAATAAAATTTATCTATTTATTTCACTTTTGACAGAAATTAAATAAAACAAGGGAGGGTGTATGGATATTATTGAGAGCGGCGCTACAGTTGCGGTACCAAACTACCCAACCGGTAGAGTAATAGGGCTTTATGGATTGTTAGGCGGTGCAATAGGTAGCTCAATTATTGGCTTACCTATTACTATAATAGGTGTAATAGCAGGCGCGATAACACCTGCTGGTTTTGGTGTGATGCAAGCTGTGGCAATCTTATTCAGTATTATTATACTTGGAAGCCTGATTGGTTTATTACCTTCACTAGTCACAGGAGTGGTTATCTGCCATTTTCAGATATACTTTGATTCATCTAATGAAGTATTACCCTTGTTTATCATCGGTTGTCTTAGCACTTTTATCGTATTCCTAGCCATAATTTTATTATCAACAGGGCTTTCGGCTGGCGCTTTAGATAACGTTATCTTATCAGGTGTAGCTATAGTGGCACTCTTTTTGCCTGTTAGTATCCTAGGCGGGCTCAGCGCTATCGTCACAGGATGGGTCGTATTACCTAAGCACAAATACTGACCATAAATACTAAGCACAGATAAAACTTGTCTATTATTTTCACTTTTAACAGAAATAAAGTAAATAACACTAAGCCAGTTGAACCAAGTAGTTGCATTGCACGCCAGCTACTGCTTATCATCAAGTAAGGAGAACATCATGCGTCATCCTTCATTAGCCAGTATTGAATGGCAAGATTTGCGTCAGCTTAGTCTGAGCGAGACTGTTTATAATATTTTTTTATCATTACCTTTTCTATTACTGTCATGGTGGAGTGCGTGGCAGGGCTGGTGGTTGCTTGCACTTGTGTCGACATTCTTCTTTTTTACCGCTGCACTGAGACAAGCGCATGATTGTTATCATCGAACGCTAGGAGTGGGAAGAGTTGCCACCGAGCTCATGCTGTTTTTTCTCAGTATCACGATGCTCTGTAGCACACATGCTATTCGACACACTCATCTCAACCATCACCGAGATCCGCTTGGTGACAGCGATGTTGAGGGCAACTGGGCACGCTTGCCATGGTATAAGGCGATATTAGGTGGCGGGTTGTTCTCGATTGCGATTCAGTGGTTTGGGTTGACGCATGGTAGCCGCCGTAATCGTATACTTGTTGCCTTTGATCTGTTGCTTATCTTCGCAGTGGTTGTCATTGCTTTTATCACGATGCACCCAGTATTGGTGTATCACGTATTGGTGATGATATTGGCCAATACGATGGTGGGGTTCTTTGCGGTATGGAGCGTACATCATGGTTGCGATGAGGTGGTATATGCTCGCAGTGAGCGCCATCCGCTCATCAATCTATTGACGTTTAATTTGCTCTATCACATTGAGCACCATCTATTTCCAGCGGTGCCGACTAATCACTTACCGATACTGGCTAAGCGCTTAGATACCTCCGCCCCGCAATGGACGCAGCAGCCAGTTATCCCCTTATTAGCACCAGTCAATAAGTATTCAGTAGTTAACACGACCGAAAAAGTTAATAGCCTTGATGTTTAGGTATCACTCATAAAGGAGTTGTAACATGATTATCCAAAACCATATCAACAGCTATAGAGAGCAGGCGAGTTTATCCATCACGATGTACTACGATGATGCCTGCGTGATATGCAGCACCGAGGCGCATAATATGAAAAAACGCCAGCCACAGAAGATACGTTTGGTTCCTGTAGAGGAGGGATTAGATGAGCTGGCGGTCGCAGGGTTTAGCCGTGAGGATGCGATGACCTATATGTGTATAAAGGACAGCTATGGCAATTGGTACACACACATGGATGCTGTGCGGCTGCTCTACAAGACTGGCGGTGTTAAATGGTCACCGTTGTTGTTTTTGCCAGTGGTCAAGCAACTGGGTAACTTTGGCTACCCATATGTCGCCCGCAATCGTTATAGAGTTCCAAACTGGGTGACCAAGATGATATATGGAACAGCAGTCATGCAAGCCTGTAAAAATGGCGTCTGTAAAATAGCGCCAGACAAACGCTAAGGCAGTTCTGTCAAAAAGTAAGTAGGTTCTATAATAAGCAGATTTATGATATGTCGTTTGTCGTAATAGTACGTGCTTTCTTATTTGATATCAAAAACACGATAAGGCTGATAACCCCAACGCATAACGACAGTAATGCACCTGTTATTAACGTCATGACAAAGCTTGATAATAATCTAATCCCAAACGTTCAGCGATATAGACAGCCGCCATCCCTGCTAAAATTTCTGGTGAGACAAAACGAGCAATAGGCATGGCCAGATTCAGAATCTGTAACCCTGCTTTTATATATACGCCTGTCTTCAAAGCTGCGATAAAACGATGCCACTGTTTTTTGCGTGCAAAATCATCAAGCAGCGTATAAAACACAATAAAGCAGCTGATACCTGATGCCATACCGCCTATAGATAACCAAGAACCATTATTTAATATAATGCCCCATATAAAACCAGCGATGGCACTGATACATACCCAAAGTGTCCAAAACCCCCAGCGTTTATTCATACTCTTACCTTTATTTTCTGTACGACTCTTATGATAAATCATACGACTTTATCTCATAAAGTTTTATGTAAAAATCATGAAGTATTGATGAAATATAGGCTGAGCACTAAAAAAAAGCTGTTTTTAACGTAAGATAACCTCATTTTTATCTGAGTGGATTTTACTATGTGGCTGTTTATTGGATTCACGCAATTACTCTCTATCATGACTTGTCTGTTGCTTTGGTGGTTTATCAAACCAAAACGCCAAAGCGTTAAGGTGATTTTGGTAATAAGTGTTTTTATCGTTAATAATGCCTTTCTCGTTTATGGTCTAAGTGATTTTTGGGGTGAGCGTTTTAGTGTCTATCTGGTCAGCGGTATCTTGCAGGGATTTATGTTTTATGCAGGGATAGCCACTGCTGTACTATCACTCTTTTTTAATAAATTATTAAAGTGTCAGTCGCGCCCTAAGCTCACACGTGTATTTGCGTTCACGGCTTATATAGCTATTGTCAGCTTGGCGGTATTTAATGCTTACTCGCCTGTGGTGCATCGTTTGACGGTTACGACGGACAAGCCGCTGAATGAGCCTATGAGCATCGCCTTAGTATCTGATACCCACTGGGGGAGGTGGTTCGGTAATCATCAGATAGATAAACTGGTTGCTTTAGTCGATACGCAAAATCCTGATGTCGTCGTCATAGCAGGCGATATCATGCACGACACGACGATTGCTTATGACAACACAAATATGCACGAACATTTATCAAAACTAAAGGCACCACTTGGGGTTTATGCCACCTTAGGGAATCATGATTATCGAGGTTATGATGAAGCCATCTCTGAAGCCGTTGAAGCCGCAGGGATTAAAGCGCTTGATAATGAGAGCGTGTTATTAGATGACTCAGTGTGGTTGGTTGGGCGTTCGGATGATGTTGATCAGACCAGATTGTCAGCGAAGGAGTTAATGACCCAGGTTGATACGAATAAGCCTGTGGTGTTTTTAGAGCATCGTCCTTCTATGATGGATGAGATCAAAGTGTTGCCGGTTGATTTGCACTTGTCTGGGCATACTCATGGTGGGCAAATTTTTCCATTAACAATTTTAATGAATTGGTTTTCACCACTCAACTATGGAACAAAGCGCTTAAATGATACGCAGTTTTTGGTGACGTCAGGTTATGGCATCGGTGCAGTGCCTTTTAGATTAAGCACACGTTCGGAGATTTGGATGATTACCTTGACTGGTAACGCTGATAAATAACGATATTGTTATTTGAATATTCAACAGATCCTAGATGACCTATGGATAGAAACCAATTTTATAGAAGCCAGTAGCCATCGATATTTTTAGCGCCTACTTACATCTGATTAGGGCAAAGGAAACACTTCACAAGCACTTTAGTTTAAATTAAGACAAAATTTGTGGCAAATTAGAAAAAATCCTGCGTTTTAGGCTTGAAATTTATACCTATCACCTTTATCAAGCAGCTAGTAAAGCGCATTAATAAAATAATGAGCGAAATATTTTAAGTATCTAATAAGGACGCATAATGACTGGTAATGAGCCAGTCTGCCGTGTCCTATATGAACCGTCATTATCACATTCTAAGGAGCTATTATGAGCGAGCAAAACGTGGCGCAAGATAATATTGATCAGAGTGAAAGTGTTTTAGATGAAACACTGAAAGAATTTGATCCACAAAACAACTCAGGTGAAGAGGCGACCATCGACAATGATATCGACCTTGAGACTTTTAAAGCACGCATCGCTGAGCTAGAAGGTGAGGTTAAGCAAGCCAAGGAAACCACGGCTCGCGCCAATGCAGAAGCGTACAATGCGCAGAAGCGTATGGAACAAGAAGCAGAAAAGAGCAAAAAGTTCGCGCTACAAAAGTTTGCCAAGGAGTTGTTGGATATTGTCGACAACTTAGAGCGCGCTATCGAAAATGCTGATGCTAATGATCCAGTCGCTGAAGGGGTGCAACTGACGCACAAAGCGCTATTGGCACTACTGACTAAAAATGGTGTAGAGGCGGTCGATCCACAAGGTGAAAAGTTCAACGCTGATTTACATGAAGCGGTTGGTATTGATGCAGATGCTGAAGCTGATACTGTCGGTACTGTACTGCAAAAAGGCTATAGCCTAAATGGTCGTCTGCTGCGTCCAGCAATGGTACGTGTCGGTCAATAGTTTTTAGGCCGTTATCGCTAATATAACGAGAGTTAAGATAACAGCTTTATTATATAATTAAGGAACAATAAGTCTTTAACTGTGCTAAACCTTAATATTAATAAGGGTTTTCACAAAAAATCACACAAAAGACAATTTTTGTGTGGGTTTTGACTTGAAAAAATCAACAAGTAAACCGATATAAAGCAACAAGTGACCGACATTGGTCTGAGCATATAATTATTTATATTTAAAACAAATTAGGAGTAATTGATTATGGGTAAAGTAATTGGTATTGATTTAGGTACAACTAACTCATGTGTGGCAGTAATGGAAGGTGATAAGGTTAAAGTCATCGAAAATGCTGAAGGCACTCGCACAACACCATCGATCGTCGCTTATAAAGATGACGAAATCCTTATTGGTCAGTCAGCTAAGCGTCAAGCAGTCACCAACCCAAGCAATACATTGTTTGCGATTAAGCGTTTGATTGGTCGTCGTTTTGATGACAAAGTTGTACAAAAAGACATCGGTATGGTGCCGTACAAAATCGCCAAAGCAGATAACGGTGATGCATGGGTAGAAATCAATGGTAAAAAACTTGCACCACCACAAGTTTCTGCTGAAATCTTGAAAAAAATGAAGAAAACAGCTGAAGATTATCTTGGTGAAAGCGTGACAGAAGCTGTTGTCACTGTACCTGCATACTTCAACGATTCACAGCGTCAAGCGACTAAAGATGCAGGTAAAATTGCTGGTCTTGATGTAAAACGTATCATCAACGAACCAACTGCTGCTGCACTTGCTTATGGTATGGATAAAAAGCAAGGCGATAGCACCGTTGCTGTATATGACTTGGGTGGTGGTACGTTTGATGTATCAATTATCGAAATCGCTGACGTAGATGGTGAGCAGCAGTTCGAAGTACTAGCAACCAATGGTGACACATTCCTTGGTGGTGAAGATTTTGATTCAGCATTGATTGACTTCTTAGTAGACGAGTTCAAAAAAGACCAAGACTTCAACCTAAAAGGTGATTCTCTTGCGATGCAGCGTCTAAAAGAAGCTGCAGAAAAAGCCAAAATTGAGTTATCAAGTGCCCAAAGTACTGAAGTAAACCTGCCATATATCACTGCTGATAGCAGTGGTCCTAAGCATTTGGTTGTTACTATCAGCCGCTCAAAACTAGAGAGTTTAACTGAAGATCTAGTACAGCGTACCATGGGTCCTTGTAAAATTGCTCTTGAAGATGCCGGTCTAAAAATTGGTGATATCGATGACGTCATCCTAGTTGGTGGTCAGACTCGTATGCCTTTAGTACAGAAAAAAGTAGAAGAGTTCTTCGGTCAAGAGCCACGTAAAGACGTGAACCCTGATGAAGCAGTAGCAGCAGGTGCAGCAATTCAAGGTGCCGTATTATCTGGTGACAAAACTGACGTACTATTGCTTGATGTGACTCCATTGACTTTAGGTATCGAAACAATGGGCGGTGTTATGACACCAATCATTGAGAAAAACACTATGATTCCTACTAAGAAATCACAGGTATTCTCAACAGCTGAAGACAACCAACCAGCAGTAACCATTCAGGTTTATCAAGGTGAGCGTAAAATCGCTAACCAAAACAAACAGCTTGGTCGTTTTGACTTGACAGATATTCCACCAGCACCACGTGGTCTGCCACAAATCGAAGTAACCTTTGACATCAATGCTGATGGTATTATGAATATTTCAGCAACTGATAAAGGTACTGGTAAAGCACAAAGCATCCAGATCAAAGCAGATTCTGGCTTGTCGGACGAAGAAGTCGAACAAATGGTTCGTGATGCAGAAGCCAATGCTGCTGAGGATGAGAAGTTCGCTAACCTAGCGCAAGTACGTAACGAAGCAGATGGTCGTATCCATGCGGTACAAAAAGCACTAAAAGAAGCCGAAGACAAAGTCACTGATGATGAAAAATCAACAGTAGAAGCGGCTATTACTGAGCTTGAGACAGCGACCAAAGAAGATGATCATGATGACATCAAAGCCAAGCTTGAAGCGCTAGACAATGCATTCTTGCCAATCAGCCAAAAAATCTATGCTGATAGCGGCGCTGGTGCAGAAGGTATGGATCCAAGCCAGTTCCAACAAGGTGCTGAAGGTGAAGCAGACACTAACCAAGCTGATGATGATGTTGTGGACGCTGAGTTCACTGAAGTCGACGAAGACAAGAAGTAATATCAAATTTAACAACGCGATGAGCTGCATCAAACTTGCTTAGTCGACGCAATGTAGCCCTTACGCTGGTTTGGCTTGCTACTCAAGTTTTTAAAAATGGTATAGTCGATACAAGCCGATAAGTTATTAAATTAAAAAACGCATCCTTCGGGATGCGTTTTTTTATGGCTACTATTTCCAATAATTGTGCTTCCTATTAGCTACTATTCTTGTCATATGCTGCGTGATTAAGGTTTAAATGCACTCACTATAAGCGCTTCATAAGTTAGGCTTACACCGAGCTTACCTTCTTCATCTTTTACAGAAAACTGCTGCCAGTACGCTTGCTCAAACTGCTGTAACCGTGTTTTTGTCCACGTAAATGGTGGTGTATTATTTGACTGTATTTGCGTTTGATTGGTCGATACTCCCGTTAGTTTCATGTGTTTAAGCACCTCGTAGGGGCGTGTAAACCATAAATCAAAACGCTGTGTGGTTACCTGACAATCTATAAACCCTGCCTTATTTAACGCTAGTTGCCATGCCTCGATACTCGGATACAGTAGTCCTTGATCTATTAATGTTTTAATCTGCAAAAAATTATTTGGGGTAAAGGTGCTAAAAACCAGCTGTCCTTCAGGTTGTAAGCGGCGTGCTGATTGTGCGACAAAGCTCAATGGATCATCAAACCATTGCACGGCATTGGCACTGACTATCAAACTATGGTTTTCTGCCAAACCTAGGGTTTCAGCGTCACCAACGATGATTTCAGCAGTGGGCAGTATTGATTGTAATGTAACAGTATGCTCACTACATAATTCGTTAATGAGCCAGTGATGGCTGTGGATTTGCTCAGCGAGTAACCGTGTCATTTGACCTGTGCCTGCACCGATTTCCAATACACTACTTTGTTTAGTATGAGCAATATTATCCAGTAGATACTGACAAACTATTTGCTGAACATTGGCATGTTGGTCATAGTCTCTAGCGCTTGCAAAATGGCGAGCGATGATTTGTTTTCTGATGCTAAAGTGAGTGGCTGTAGAGAGTGTTGTCATATTATTCAGGTCATCTAAGTCAGACGGTTTTTTGGATAAAAAGGCTGATATCTCATAATAAAGGTGATCAATAAAGTGCAAAACCATCTTGACTAAATGAGCTGCTGTATCAGCTGATTGCAGTCTTTATTGGTCAGTTTGGCATTCATAACCAACCGGATACGGGCGGTGTGTTCGGGAACGGTAGGTGGTCTAATAGGCAGCGCATAAAACCCTGCCGCTTGCAGTTGTTGTGCTTTGGCAAGTGTACGCGCATTATCACCCAGCATATAGGGCACAATGGGTGAGTTATAATAGACGTTTTCAGCCGCTGAGGATACACGATATTGCGGTGCGATGGCCTGACTCAGTGTGGTAGAGAGTTGTGCCAAATGTGCGCGTTCGTCAGTCAATGTGGGCATTTTTGCTAAAATAAATCGTGTCCATGCATGATTGATAGGAGGTAACGCCGTACTAAAAATCAATGGGCGCATAGTATTAATCAGCCACTGTTTGACGGTCTCATTACACATGATATACGCCCCAACTGACGCGAAAGCCTTACCAAAGGTACCAACTAAATAATCAATTTCAGCCAACGTTACTGTCTCTTCTGCCAGCCCTAATCCTGTATTACCTAAAACACCAACCGCATGTGCTTCATCGACGTATAGCTCTATACGAGCGTCTTTAGCTTTTAATGCCACCAGCTTTTGTAAGTCGGCGCGGTCACCATCCATACTAAAAATACTCTCAGTAACAATAATAATGCGCTCAACGGCTGGGTCTGCTTGTTCAATAAATCTGGCCAAATGCTCGTAATCATTGTGACGATAACGGCGATAGCTGACAAGCTTACTTTGGCTCAGTTGCAATCCATCGATGATACTGGCATGTACCAGCTTGTCAGCCAAAATAAGTGTTTTGACTGGCAATAAGGTCAGTGCAGGTAAGATACCAATATTTGCATGGTAGCCACTATTGAGTACCAGTACAGATTTGTTGGTAGGTACGCCTTGTTGATTTACCGCATTCTGATACCAACTTTGTAATTCTGACTCTAATAGTTGTAGTTGTGTGTTGTTACCTGTGAGGAGCCGTGAAGAGGTAGCACTCATTTTAGGTACTGTTGCTGCAGGTAATCCTTCTATTTGGTTGAGAAATTCCTCTTGTAGCTCAGCATCACCGCCCAAGCCAAGATAGTCATTACTCGCAATATTAAGCAAAGCTTTACCTTCGCTCACGATATACCGTCCACTATGCCTCAGATTTGGGAGTTGACGGTATTGTTGATTTGTTTTGAGCTTGTCGAGCGCTGATTGCATATGATTAAGGATAAGGTTTGTCATTTTTTCTCTTAATTTTTATTATTTCAGGCGTATTGACCTAGGGTTTTGAGGAGCGAATCTGTGAAATGAGTAGGGATTATTGCATAAATAGGGTGATTGTAACAAAAAAGTTTCATTTTTTGGCCTTTGTAACCCGCTCAATGATGAATGCTTGCAAATCTTAACTCTCGTGCCGTTAAACACTGACAGACTGTATGAAATAGTTTGTTACTATTATATTCATCGGAAGCAAGGCGATATGACTATAGAAGTCATCACAAGTAACTTGCTTATTCTGATCGATGTTAAGGAGTTCATAATGAGAAATATACAAAAAGTATTACTTACATTAACAGCTGGTTCTTTATTGACGGTTGGTGCTCAAGCCGCTACATCTTATAGCAATGGCTATACTGGACAGCCATATGTTGGTGCTAAAGTTGGTCAGTTCGATTTAGACATTGATAACGCAGATGATCCAACCGCTTACGGAGTTTATGGTGGTTACAACTTTGATTCTACTTTTGGTGTCGAAGCAGAATATGTAGGTTCGGATGATGCTGATTATCGTAACGGTGATCTGGATGCCAAGACTTATGGTGCATACGGTACCGCTCGCTACCAATTCCCGAATACTGGTCTATATGCAAAAGGTAAGCTAGGGGTTGCAAAGACTGAAGTTGAAGGTGACTACACTAACGGTGCGGTTAAAGTATCGAACTCTACCAGTGATACAGGTATTGCAGGCGGTGTGGGTCTTGGTTATTCAGTCAACCCTGACTTCGGTGTCGAGGCTGAATACTCGATGCTGGACAGCGATGTCGATACCAACCTATTAACTGTTGGTGCACAGCTAAAATTCTAAATATTTTTCTAAACCCTTTTATTGAAGGCTTATCTGATGAGCTTTTCTCATACAGATAATACATAACCAAAATGTAATTTTAAGGATATAAAATGAAAACTCTACAAAAAACCTTAATGGCAGTAGTAGCAGGTTCTTTATTAAGCGTAGGCGCACAAGCCGCGGTCTCTTATGGTAATGGCTATACTGGTCAACCATATGTCGGTGCCAAAGTCGGTCAATTCGATTTAGATACGAATAATGCCGATGATCCAACTGCTTATGGCGTCTATGCTGGTTATAACTTTGATCCTAACTTTGGTCTTGAAGCTGAATATGTTGGTTCAGATGACGCTGATTACCGTGGTGGTGATATTGATGCCAAATCTTACGGTGCCTACGGTACTTATCGCCATGCTTTCGCGGATAGCGGCTTATACGCAAAAGGTAAGCTAGGTGTGGCAAGAACTGAAGTTGAAGCGACTAACACGACATTGGGACTCTACGACGGCGAAGATAAAGATACTAGTTTAGCTGGTGGTGTAGGGCTTGGCTATTCAGTAAACTCTAATTTCAACGTAGAAGCAGAATATGACATGTTGGGTAGCGATACAGATCTTATGACTGTAGGTGCAAATATTAAGTTCTAAACTATTTAAAAAATAGTGTTATAAATAAGAAACGCATCCTTCGGGGTGCGTTTTTTTGCACGTGGTAAAAATAAAACAAAAGTCATCAAAAAAGAGTGCATTAAAAATAAGGTTCTGCTAGAATCTCGTATTCAACAATAGTCCATCTAAATTTTATGCTTTGCTATATTTATGCAGATGGCATTTTAGCCTTACTTAATAGGAAATATATGAACACTCTACAGAAAGCTTTAATCGCTCTATCAGTTGGTTCTTTGATGAGTGTAAGCGCTCAAGCTGCTGCTAATTATGCAGGTCAGCCGTATGTTGGTGTAAAAGTTGGTCAGTACAGCCCAGATGCAGATGTAGATGATGACGCAGTGTCATATGGCGTTTATGGTGGTTATAAATTTACTCCAGAGTTTGGTGTAGAGGCTGAATATTTAACCACTGGTGATACTGATTCGTTCAATGAACGTTTTGAGAAAGCTGAATATAGTGCTGATGTATATGGCTTATATGGTACTTATGACTATACTTTTCCAAGTACTGGACTTTATGCAAAAGGTCGTTTGGGTATCGCAAAAAATAAAATCGAGGCGGAATACACGGATAAACTCGATGCTAGTCAAAATGAGAGTTTGAGTCATTCTGATACAGGAGTAGCTGGTGGGTTAGGTCTTGGCTATAACATCAGTCCTATG
This sequence comes from Psychrobacter sp. AOP7-B1-24, assembly GCF_052376215.1. Classification (NCBI taxonomy): domain Bacteria; kingdom Pseudomonadati; phylum Pseudomonadota; class Gammaproteobacteria; order Moraxellales; family Moraxellaceae; genus Psychrobacter; species Psychrobacter sp. AOP7-B1-24. The sequence continues at coordinate 10,063 of NZ_JBQSVL010000013.1, read as the reverse complement.
GCCTCTATTGAAGCTATGTATAATATTTATCCTCAAGTTGAGGATGAATTTGAGGATATTAGCGTAAGCGGCTTTACTTTAGGCGCTCACTTTAAGTTCTAATCAAATAAAGAATAAATAAAAAAACGCATCCTTCGGGGTGCGTTTTTTTGTGCGTTAGACTTTTATATTTTCTCTCATGTTTATTAAGCTGTGAACATCGTAGATTGATGATTTTTAAGAATTTATGGATACGAAAAGTGTGTTACATTGAAAGCTAGAATATCAAAGATAAGAGGTATCGCAACGATGGAAATACTTTGGATGATTGAACCTTGGCATTGGCTCGTTTTAGGCTTCATATTATTGATTGTCGAGATGTTTGTGCCCACATTTGCAAGCCTATGGTTTGGTGCTGCTGCCATCATCGTTGCAGCCCTTTCATGGTTATTGCCTGTTTCAGTCTTTGTCCAAATTATTATTTGGCTGGTGCTGTCGGCCATATTTCTATTGGCTTGGTTCAAATTTATTAAGCCTTTATCGGTAGACCGTACCAAAGCAGGATTGGGTGGCAGTGTTATCGTTGGCGAAACAGGCATGATAATCGTACAACCGCAGCCTAATCATGCGGGTACGGTGAGGTTTAGTGTTCCTATCGTTGGTGCGGCGGAATGGATGTGTCGTACGACAGGGGAGCAGGTAGCGGTTGGTGATCGGGTAGTGGTAACAGACATCGTTGGTAACGAGTTAATTGTGAGTAGTATGAAATCGCAAGCAGCGACGAATAATAGTAAACAAATATAATAATAGGGGTGGGTTATGGAAAGCTTTAGTATCGTCATGATAGTCTTAATTGCACTGGTTGTATTTACCGTGTTTAAAGGGGTTCGTATCGTACCGCAGGGTTATAAGTGGGTGGTACAGCGATTGGGGAAATATAGCCAAACGTTAGAGCCTGGACTTAATCTTATTATTCCTTATGTCGATGATGTGGCTTATAAAGTCACCACCAAAGATATTGTGCTGGATATTCCGTCACAAGAAGTCATTACCCGAGATAACGTAGTTATCATTGCCAATGCCGTGGCTTATATTAATATCGTACGCCCTGACAAAGCAGTGTATGGCATCGAAGATTATGAATATGGTATTCGAAATCTGGTGCAAACGTCTTTGCGCTCGATCATTGGTGAAATGGATCTTGATAGTGCATTGTCTAGCCGTGACGAAATCAAAACCAAGCTAAAGCATGCAATCTCAGAAGATATCGCCGATTGGGGCATCACGCTAAAGACGGTAGAGATTCAAGACATTAACCCTTCACAAACCATGCAAGCATCAATGGAAGAGCAGGCAGCGGCAGAGCGTCTACGCCGTGCGACGGTAACTCGTGCTGATGGTCAAAAACAAGCAGCTATTTTAGAAGCAGATGGTCGCCTAGAAGCATCACGCCGTGATGCTGAAGCGCAGGTAGTGCTAGCGAGAGGCTCAGAAGAGTCGATTCGTTTGATTACCAATGCCATGGGTACAGAAGAGATGCCGATTGTTTACTTACTTGGTGAGCAGTATATCAAAGCAATCCGTGAGTTGGCTGAATCTGATAACTCAAAAATGGTGGTGTTACCTGCTGATATTTTAAGTACCGTTAAAGGTATGGTGGGTGATAAGTTAAAAGTGTAGTAACTATCATTTCAGATAAAAAAAGACCTCTATTGAGGTCTTTCTTTTGTTTATTCAAAATTGTTTTAAATCACTTTAGAAAAACGATCTTTGTGTTTTGTCTCAAGATATTCATCAAAGACCATCGCAACGTTTCGACCCAATAAGCGTCCACGTGGTAAGACACGAATACCAGCGGCATCCATATCGATGAGTCTATCGTCTTGCATCGCACCGAGTTGTGCTATTTCATCGATAAAATAGGTAATCGCATCGATACCGAATTTTTGATTCACATCTTTAAAATCAATATAGTCATGACAGAGCAAATTCATAATCACGTATTCACGTAAGCGATCTTTAATCGATGTTTTGATAACTTTTACCGCAGGCATGATAGTAAGATTGCTCTGTGCAGCATCTATACTGGCTTGATAGGTTTGCAGATCAGTATCATTTTGAAGGATGTAGCGAGTATTGGCATTGGCAATTTGACTGATAGACGACACACCAAAGCCCAATAAGTCACAATCACCCATGATGGTATAACCCTGAAAATTACGATGCAATTTACCCTCGCGCTGTGCGACAGCGAGCTCATCATCAGGTTTGGCAAAATGATCAATACCGATATATTGATAGCCCGCCGCGCTTAATGTATTGATGGTATTGCCAAGCATTGTAAGCTTGGCTGCTGGACTGGGTAGATCTTCATCTTTGATCTGACGTTGCGCCTTAAAGCGCTCAGGTAGATGCGCATAGTTAAATACCGACAGACGATCTGGTGACATCTCAATGATGCGCTGTACGGTTTTGTCCAATGTATCTGGGGTCTGATGCGGTAGACCATAAATCAGGTCAATATTGATAGAATGAAAGCCCAGTTCACGCGCTTCATTTAGCACGTTTTCAATCAACTCTGCTGAGTGCACACGATTGACGGCGATTTGTACCGTTTCATCTAAATCTTGTACACCCAAGCTAATGCGGTTAAAACCTAGCCCGCGTAACACTTTTAGCGTGTCTCCACTTAGCTCGCGCGGGTCAATCTCGATAGAGTAATCACCTTCATCTTCGGGTAAAAACTCAAACTGCGTCAGCAAAAACTCCCACAGCTGAACCATTTCTTCATCACGCAAAAACGTCGGCGTACCACCGCCCAAATGTAGCTGTTTGACCAATGGTTTGCTGCTACCTTCAGGTGCAGATAACAAGCGACGCTTATGCTTAATCTCAGCGATTAAGTACTGTAAATAGTCACCTGAATCGCTATTTTTTTTGGTAATAATTTTATTACAAGCACAGTAATAGCAAAGGTGGCGACAGAACGGAATATGAAAATATAGAGACAATGGCGCACGCGCTTCACGATTTTGCAGGATTTTTGTCTCAAGGCCGTCAGCGATTGGTGAGAACTCTAATGCCGTTGGATAAGAGGTATATCGCGGCCCTGAGCGATTGTATTTATTGATAATCGCTTCATCAAAGGCAGGTAGCTGCTTGCTCGTAATGCTACCGCGCGTACTGGCATAAGGGTTGTCTGGTTGCATGACAGGTCGCGTCGTCGTCGGCTGCTCTCCAGCGCGATTGTAAGGCTGCTCGATATGGTCAGCACTGTTAGAATTGTTCTGTTCTGAATGTTCTGTCATGCGATATTCCTCATGTTGACCATAGCTATTACTGGATTTTGTCTGGCTCACCGATAGTGATCTTAATCGTTTATTTATGAGCATTTTTACAGCAATATTTATGTCTAAATAGACAGTCGCTAGTATAACAAATCCCTGTTAGTAGTGGGGTGAATAAATAGGGCGTCTCCTCACTCTGAATAGTAAATATTAAATGGATTAAAAATGGCTAAATATTTGCCAAACTGCGTCAAGTAGCTTGCTAATATCTCGATATTATCTGCACTACTTTCCTTGTTTAACTGCTATTTGTCTCATTTTTATCTCCATTTTCAAAATGAGGGCATGCCCTAGCGCTTTTAGATAAAACGTCTAGGTATCATGGGATAGTCACTGGCTCATTAAGTATAGGCACTTATGATTAAAAACACGACATTTGCGCACCTATAGATAATCCTCTATTATCGAGAGAGCCTCTTTATAGGAAATACTCATGTCGTTTGCTCAAGTTTATACCCGTTCAGTCGTCGGTTTGCACGCACCTAAGGTGATTATTGAGGTGCACTTATCGCAAGGTCTGCCTGCTTTGACCATTGTTGGTTTGCCTGAAGCTGCCGTACGTGAGAGCAAAGACAGAGTACGTTCTGCGATATTGAATTCTGGGTTTCAGTTCCCCAATCGCCGTCTAACTATTAACTTAGCACCTGCTGATTTACCCAAAGACGGTGCGCGCCTAGACTTACCAATTGCGATAGGTATATTGGCAGCCAGCGACCAGCTCGATCCAGAGGTATTATCAGGGTTTGAGTTTATTGGTGAGTTGGCGTTAAACGGAAACTTGCGACAAGTAACAGGCAGTTTGGCAGTTGCACGAGCGATTAAAGCGGAAAGACTGGCTGCAACGTCATTGAGCAGTAACGAGCGACCATTAAACGAGCAGCACTCAGTAGAGACATCAGAATCAGTCAAGTTAATAGTGCCAATGGATAATGGAGCGGAAGCCAGCCGCGTCGAGGGCGTAGAGATATTAGGCGCCCAAAGTCTCAAATCCGTCTGCGATCACTTACGGTCATTGGCTGATTCTAGCGGATTTTATCAGCCTTTGGATATCGTTACACCCAGTATCGCCCCAAAGCATGTCGGCTATCAAGTGGATTTGGCCGATGTCAAAGGACAGCACCATGCGCGGCGTGCGCTAGAGATTGCCGCAGCAGGTGGTCACTCGATACTGTTTACCGGGCCACCCGGCTCAGGTAAGACATTGATGGCATCGCGACTACCGACTATTTTGCCTGATCTCAGTGACGAAGATGCGTTAGAAGTAGCCAGTACGTATTCAGTCGCAGACAGCGATTATGATTATGGCACACGTCCTTTCAGACAGGTTCATCATACAATATCAGCCGTGGCCTTGGTCGGTGGGGGCTCGCGTCCGAAACCTGGTGAGATTACGCTTGCGAACAAGGGCGTGTTATTTTTAGACGAGTTACCTGAGTTTGATCGGACGGTATTAGAGGTGTTGCGTCAGCCATTAGAAGCCAAGCAAATAACTATCAGCCGTGCAAATTCTCAAATGACTTTCCCTGCTAACTTTCAATTGGTCGCTGCTATGAACCCTTGCCCATGTGGTTATGATGGCGATGGTTCGGGACGCTGCCGTTGTAGTGCTCAGCAAATTAAGCGCTATCAAGACAAGCTATCAGGGCCTTTGCTTGATCGCATTGACTTGCATATCACTGTACCTGCTTTACCGATTGCAGATTTGCAAAATGCTCAAGCGGGAGAAGCCTCCGAACAAGTACGCCACAGAGTCTCGAAGGCACACGACTGTCAGATACAGCGTCAGGGTAAAGTGAACAATGAGCTTAGCCCTAGCGAGGTTGATAAATATATCCAACTAGGAGAGGGCGAGCAGCAGCTATTACAGCTGGCTCAGCAGCGCCTAAATTTATCTGCTCGTGGCTATCATCGAGTGTTACGAGTAGCTCGTACTATCGCTGACCTTGCTGATAGTGTTGCCATTACCAGTGCTCATGTGTCTGAGGCACTCAGTTATCGTAGTAAGTGACTCTATTCGCACAAGATAAGTCCCACATTCCCACAAGATAAGCTCCACAAGGTAAGCCAAACGAAATGCGACTAACCTTGTGAAAATTTTTGAGATTATGCTTGTTTAAGCAGGTAGTCTTGTAGTGTTTTAAAGCTATCAAATGCTTCGGTCGGATTCAATTCACGGATGTCTTGTCCATAGTTGTAGCCGTAAGACAGTCCAAGCGTGTCTATATTGGCGTTTTGTCCGGCCAATATATCGTTTCTAGAATCACCAATCATCACGGCTTTTTCTGATGAGATATTCAACGTCTCACAGACATGCAATAGTGGCGCAGGGTCGGGCTTTTTGGTTGAGAGGCTATCACCGCCTAGCACTTCACTAAACAAATCCTGCCAACCAAAGGATTGTAATATTTTTGGGACAAAACGAATGGGTTTATTGGTGACTAACGCCAGTGTATAACCTGCGTCCTTCAGTTTCTTCAGTCCGCTATCGACATCTGGATAAGCGACGGTCTTACTACCGCTAAGATTTTTATAAGCCTCAAAAAACACTTGCTCTGCGTGATCAGCCTCTTCGACCGTCAATTCGCCTTCTAGCACTTCTACCTTACCCACGAGCGCACGCTCTACCAGTAATCTTGAGCCATTGCCTATCCAGTTGCGTATCGTCTCGATAGGGTAAGTCTCTTTGCCCAGTGTGGTTAACATAGCATTGGTCGCATCAGCCAAATCTGGCACACTATCAATGAGTGTTCCGTCGAAATCAAAAATTAACAGTTGCTTATCCATTATTCCTCGCTATTTGAAACAGTTATATTTGTTATGTGTGTGGTATATAGTCAAAGAAACATAAAACCGATATGATTGTATTATGGTGTTACTGGTACAAATTTTACTTGCTTGCTGTATTCACAGAGGCTGCGAAAAATTTATCCCAGCAGCACTGTAGCGATTTAAACATACTTTGACTATAGAGCTTTGCACTATACCTTAGCACAGCCATCTTTTAGGGTGAGAGAGTTCACTTTTTTAATTTTTTAATATGACAAACAGAGGTAACTACTCAACCTCTTTATAACGTTCACGATGCTCTTTTTTCATTCTGAGATACTTTTTGTTCTCACGACACTCGTCCCATTTTTGTTTAAATATACGGGCAGACTCTGCTTTGATAGGATCTTCGACTTGCCGTGGCAGCTCTTCACGCCCATGCGCACCGCTCTGACCTTTCTTATCATCAGGGACAGCGCCTTTATATTTTTTGCCACCTTTATGATTGGCATAGCGGCGGGCACGGGTATAACCCATTTGAATGAATTTACGAGCCATATCAGCACCGACAAAATCATCATCAGCCAAATAATCTAAAAACATTTGATAAATAGTATCGCTACTCTCGGTTGCGATATCAGGAGTAGCAAAGCGCCAGTGCGGTAGTATTTCCGATTTGTATGGCTCAACCAGTAACACGCCTTGCTCACCGCGTCCGACACGATACAATTCAGGCTGTGCGCGCAGATCTAAATGCTTATAATCCAAGTCGTAATCAAACTCTCGCATAACATCACCTGTTCAGGATATCAATATTTAGTATACTGAACCGAGTTGTTGAAAAAACAGCTTAAAAATGTTGTTCAGCTGTGACCATCAGGAAACCAATCATGAATAAAATATCTATCGCTTATTCGATTCTCATAAAGTCATTAAAAAATATACTTATGATATCGACAGTACTGATGGGCCTACTAACCACTAATGCGGCCTATAGTGCGTGGTTCGAAAAACTGATTCCTGAAGGAGAGACGTACACCGTAAGCGAGATAGATCGTGATCAAGCATTTGTGATTGATGATTTTATTTATAATGCTCGTACGTCTTGTTTTTTAGCAGTGGGTGATCGAGTGGTATTTTTTGAAGGGCGTCATGGTATTGATTACCGTGCGACGGTTTATAGCTTAGATTCAAATGAGCGATGTGAGTTGTTATTAAACAAGCACGTGTAAAGGTGGTTTAAAATATCCTTAGGTATAAAATCCAAACATAAAAAAAGCCCCAAACATAATGTCTGGGGCTTTTTAGAATTCTTAAACGAATGGTGGCTCGAGGCAGGTTCGAACTGCCGACACACGGATTTTCAATCCGTTGCTCTACCGACTGAGCTATCGAGCCGTCTTCGTTGAGGCGCTATTAAACTAAATATAAGCACTACTGTCAAGTAGTTTTTGCATTATATTTGATAAAAGACGATAAATAGTCAGATATGGGCAAAATCAACCGTATCAGCGCTCGATTCAGTCTTTTACCCGTAGCAGTTCATACTCGCTCATAATACGATGAATCTCGGTATCTGCAGGGACAAACTCACGCACGCCCTTTTTAATTTCGGCATCATAGACCAGTTTAATAAACTTGGCATCAATAGCGCGGCCACGATTTTGCGCATGCACCGTTAAATACTGCAAGCGCTTAGCATTGGTTTGTCCATCATCAAAACAGGCAACCGCAGCGATCGGCTTATCATTGAACATACCGACATAGAGATACTGCCCACGCTTAAACCCTTGCTCAACGAGACTGAGTACCTCTGTGCCGCTAGGCTGAGTGTCATCGCTGTCATACAAAGCGTGCAGGCGTTCTGTTAGCTCGTTTTCGCGGGCAGGTTTTTTAATCAGTGGTGCATCCAAGCTATTGATAGCGATCGCTTCTAAGGGCATGGTGGAGTCCTATAATGGTATACAGCATGACATCATAGCGCTGTCATCGCCTATGATTAATAAAACTAAAGTCACTATTTTAGCAGAATGAGGTAAATTTGTGCGTGGTTTACGGCTTGGACATAGCAGTAAATGTTAGGGTTTGCTATGATGAAGGTAGACAACGCCTAAGGCGTGTAGACAATAGTATTGTTCGTATCATACGTAAACATTGATAGATTTTTTAAATTTTTCATTATTCACTTATTTAAAGACTCGGGCGTGTTTTCGTCCTATTTTATTGACCGCTTTTCACTGATAAAAAACTGATAGAGAGTAGCCATGACAGCCAATGCAACTGAGCAAAATGCACCAAAAAATGCAAACTTACACGGCCGCCCCGAGCGTATTGCGACCGTTGAGCGTATCACTGCCGAAACGCAAATCACTTGTACCGTCAATCTTGATGGGACTGGTCAAGGCACGGTAGATACTGGCGTGCCTTTCTTGGATCATATGATCGATCAAATCAAGCGTCACGGTTTGTTTGACTTGGAAATCAAATGTAACGGCGATACCTTTATCGATGATCACCATAGTGTGGAAGACACTGGTATTACGCTTGGACAAGCATTTAACAAAGCATTGGGTGACAAAAAAGGCATCCGTCGTTATGGGCATTTTTATGCGCCACTCGATGAGTCATTAACCCGTGCGGTTGTTGATCTGTCAGGTCGTCCTGGCCTGCACATGGATATCCCTTTTACTCGCTCGCATGTGGGCAAATTTGATGTTGATCTGTTTAGTGAATTTTTCTATGGCTTCGTCAACCACTCGTGGATGACTGTGCATTTGGACAATTTGAAGGGCAAAAACAGCCATCACCAAATTGAGTCTACCTTTAAAGCATTTGCTCGCGCCCTGCGCATGGCTTGCGAATATGATGAGCGTGCGTTAAACACCTTGCCATCGACTAAAGAGGCTTTCTAAGGCGCATTTAAGGCTGTTCTACAAGGTTGCTCAAAAGGGCCAGTCAAGCTTGGCGTACTAGTTGTACAGCCTGCGCTTGACTTCCTTGTAGCAAAACCTTATCTACACCCGCGATAATAGAAAAGGCAATGGCCAATAATATAAATGGCTAACGATATAAATAGTACAGTAGTCAAAATATTTAAAAATGAGAACCAATCGATGACCAAAGTAGCACTATTAGATTATGGTATGGGCAATTTGCATTCCGCCAGTAAAGCACTGTCAGTGGTCGGGGCAGACGTCTCTATCACCAACGACCCAAAAGTTGTCGCTGCGGCAGACAAGATAGTCTTCCCCGGTGTCGGTGCCATGCGTGACTGTATCGCTGGCATGCACGATGCTGGGATTGATGAGGTCATACGCGATGCTGTATTTAACAAGCCTGTTATGGCCATCTGTGTAGGCATGCAGGCGTTGTTTGAGCAGTCCGCTGAAAATGGTGGTACCGACTGTCTTGGCATCTTAAAAGGCACAGTAGAAGCATTTGACCCGACATGGACAGATCAGCAAGGCGCAACGATAAAAGTACCGCATATGGGCTGGAATACTATCAGTGGTATGGATTTTGATCATCCATTATGGACTGGTGTCGAAGACAAGGCGCATTTTTACTTTGTCCATAGTTACTACTGCGAGCCTACTGATAGCGCACAAGTGGCTGCGGTATGTGATTATGGTCAGCCGTTTTGTGCCAGTGTTATCCAAGATAACTTATTTGCAACCCAGTTCCATCCAGAAAAAAGTCATACTGCTGGTTTGCAGCTGTTAAAGAACTTCGTCGAGTGGGATGTTTAACTGCTATTTATACGTTTTTATAGCCGTGTATAAATCAATAGATTTTGTCACAGCGAACAGAACCAAGCCTCATAGGTTTTATTTGGATATTTGATTTTAAGTAAATTAATGTTTACTATCGCTTTTATTTTCAAATAAAAGGTCGTGTTCTCTATGCAAGAAAAAATTGACAATAGAAGCGATTCAGAGTTGCTTCAGCAAGCTATCACACCTGAAAAATTA